>NZ_JAXQGA010000009.1:0-35489 GCF_034438075.1 Acetobacterium sp. K1/6
TATTCGCTCCTTTCCCCTCAGGGTGGGTCAATTTTAACCGTTAATGGTGGGTCAGTTTTAAGTATAAATCAATACCACCAGCCAAATCTTCTCTAGACAGATTCCTCCAGATTTTCCAGCCACTTCAAACGTATGTTCTTTCACTGGCAAAAAAGAAAAGACGACCCGAGTCCCGAAGAACCCGAATCGTCTCTATTCTCTGTTTCTAAACTATCCACCTCATAAGTTAAGTTGAATAAGTTAAGTGACAGGCACTGTGCCCCAAACTAAATAGTTGCAATATCAGCAGCTACATCGATAGCTGTGATTAAAGCTCCTTGATCAACAGTTACTTGTACTTGATATGAAGCACCTGCATCAACTGTTTTAGTTATCGCTTTATTAAAGGTTGCTGGGTTTACAATTGCACTAGTAATGGTTAAATCACCAATCGCAAGTGAATTTACTGGTGTACCTATTTGTGTTACGCCAGTCACTGACCATGCGTATGAAGCTGCATAATCACCTGTTAGTGCGGTAGTCAAAGTTACATTAGCTGCATTTTTAATAACTGCAGTCATAGTTTCACTTTCTGCACTTGTTCCATCTGCAGTTATTGTTCCATCTGCAACAGTAACTGTAGCAATGGTGGCTGCTGCATCAAGGTTTACATCTTCAGCATCGATTCTTGCTTGTAGAGCTGTCTTAGTAGTGCCAGCTGGTAATGCTGTCACTGCAGCTTGAGCAGCTACTTTATTGTCAATTGCTGTTTTGATTAAAGCATCTGTTGTGTATGTTGAACCTTCATAGGTTACAACTGCTGCGGTAGCAGTCGCTGTATCAGCTGTTGCTGATAACTCAAGTTGTACTGGAGCCGCGATTAAGTTGTCGCCACCGGCAGTTACTGATGTTACAACAACAGTTGCTGTAGCACTTTCGGCGGTTAATGTAGCTAAAGTATCAGAAATACCAACACGATTAGTTGTTGTGTAAGTAACAACCAATGCGGGAGTCGGTGCTATAACAACACCATTTTGATCTTTAACTGTTATCAAAGCTTCTAAGTCCGCTTCTAAACTTGTATCAATTCCTGTAGCCGCTGCATCAACATTTGTATATACAACAGCTAAGCTATTGAATTCAGCAGCTGTAGCAACTGTTCCTGTATTAACTACAGTGAATTGTAAAGTACCAACTACTAATGAACCAACTTTTACTTGTACATAAGCTGTTCCAGCTTTAACAGCTGTAACCGTATCTGTAGCATCATTAATAGATACTAAATTACCAGTTACTACTGCTACGCCAGCTGCATCAACTTCAGTTAGTGTTGTGTTAGCAGGTAAAACAGTACCAATAATATTACCATTGGTATCTATTTCATTAACTGTCACGCCTGAAGCATGTGGAACTGTTAAGCTTGCAGTCGCCGCATTCGCATCAATACTAGTAAATGCTGCCACTGGTGTATAATTTGCTAAAGTACCTGGCTCTACTACCGTAATGTTGATAGTTTGTTTCAGTGTTGTTGTACCAACTACATAAGTTACATCTGCAGTAGTTGTACCTTTAGCTACACCACCAATTGTTACTTTATCAGCCCCTGCTGTTGCAGTTGCTGTTGCTGGTGCTTTTGAAACTGCCACAGGTGTTAACCCGGTAACGACTGTGCCATATTGATTTTTGAAAGTTACTTTTACATCTGCAGTTTGACCTGCAACTACGGATACATTGGTTTTATCTAATTCCATTGTAGTTACAATTGGATCAGCTTTTACAGTAATCTTAACAGTTTGCTCAACTGTTCCGACTTTTACTTTTACAAAACCATCTCCAACAGAGATTGGGGTAATACTGCCATTATTTTCAACGATAACAATGGTAGGTGTTAAGTTAGTAACTACTGCTCCTCTTGCTACGAAATTAGTAGCATCTACAGCTGTCATACTTTCACCGAATTGATCGTTGTAATATAATGCTAATTTGCTAGCTGCATCACTCTTATATACAAAATCTACTTTTTTATCAGCTGCTAAAGCATTGAATGCTGTAGTTGTAGTTACTGTATTAGGAGCTACATAAACATTGTAACCAACAAATGTTTTCTCAGCAGCATCTGAAACATTAATTGTTGTTTGTGCTGATTTTACATAAGTTGTTCCAACTGCTACTTTAGCTACAACAATAGCTGAAGTTCCGCTTGCACCAACTGCTGTACCAGAACCATTAATTACGGTTACATTTGAAGTTTCATACTCTAAAGCAACTTCTTTAGTAATATCTCTACCTAAAGTATCAGTTACTGTTAATAAAGTTTTAATATCTCCACCTGGTAAAATTGTAGTTCCTGTAAATACTACAGAAGCTGCATCAGCTGCAATATATGTGAATGACTCCACTGACGTTGCAATTGTTAAATTTTCAGCATCAACTACATTTGAAGTTGTTACTGTGTAAACACCGTCATTAACGAATTTGTTGAAGAATGTCAAAGTAGCTTCAGTTTTTGCTGCGTTTAATGTTACACCACTTACAAATGCAGTGTTTCCATTAGCATCTTTAACTGAGAAGTTTGCTGGCACTACTGCTTTAACAGCGCCACTGAATGTTACTGTTGCTTGAGTAGCATTAATTGCTTCTACGCCAGTAACATGTGTCACTTCAACTAACGCATCAATCGCTGCGTTAATAGCCGCTGTCGCTGCATCAACTTCAGCCTGAGTATTATCTTCAGTTACAACATTATCTGTTAATGCTGTTTGAAGAGCTGCCCAGCTTTCAGCTGTGTAATCAGTTTCTGTCAAAGCTGCAGCTGCTGCTACTGCTGCGTTGTAAGCAGTCATATCAGCTTTTAACTGTACGATTTTAATCTCAAGAGCTTCTAATCGTAAGCCAGAACCAGTGGTTCCTAACTGAGCGCCATCAGCATACCATTCGGTATCGCCGATGTTTTGAACATGGCCGCGGTACTCTACTGAGTAACCATCAGCGATATTGCCTTCGTCATCCACTAATGAAATCTGAATCGCTTCGATTCTCAATGCTTCGCCTTCAGTACCAGCTAAAGCACCGTCTTCAACAAAGCCCATCCAGCCTTTGTTCTGAACGTGTACCTGGTATTTAATGTGAAGTCCGGCTGGAGCAGTATCTGCTAATTTAATCCAGAATGCTTCCAATCTCAGGCCTTCGCCTACTGTTCCTAATCGTTCTGGTCCTTGAATCCAAGTACCATCGACTGGAAAGTCACCTTTGTTTTCTACGTGACCACGGTATTCAACGCCTACATCTGATACGTCTGATGTTTGAGCGCCGAATATTCCTGCAAAGAAATCCGCAACTGGGTTTGTTTTTTCAGCCGCGAATACACTTGTAGAGAATACCATGGAAAGCATCATCAATACTGATAAAATGCTAACTGTAATCTTCTTCATACTTTGTTTCCTCCGTTGTTAAATTTTGGGTTTTTTATCCGGAAGTTCCAGCAATAACTTTTACATTAATCGCCTAGAAATTCCAGAGCTTAATCTTGCTCCATATTTGGGTTCTGGATTTACCTCTTTACTGTCCCTCTTTCCTCCTTCCTAATTTTTAGCTAGCGAACCATCATTGCTACAAAAATAGCTGGTTGGCCAATACAGTGAAACGGTAAACCGAGAAAGAGCGTTCTTGTATGATTTTACACCTTCTTATGATGTTTTGCAATAAATATCGTTGTCATTTCAAATAAAATCGGGATTTTAACATTTTCAAAATCCAAAAAACTGGTTTTGTCTCACATCGCTTACAAATTCTAGTCTTTTAGTTTGACAATGTGTCCAATACTTTCAATTTTGGCCAAACCAACTGCCGGTTTTTGGATAAATATGGTGAATCGTAATGGTGATGATGACAGCGATCAGCTCCCTTCTATAATCGTGCTTACTATTAGTACTTACCACTGATACACGTTTTCAAACATAATTTCTATAATTCTTTGTTACAACTGGTTAACGTTTGAGGTGGGGGTTTTATTGCATGGGATTTTATTTTTTTATTTTTTTTATTTTTTGCACATGGGGGCAGTTTACTTTTGCGGGCGATTGATAATCGCCCCTACGAACTTGGCTCGACCATGATACAGATGTCATATCTTATTAACCTATACCGAGTGGCTCGGCTATGACACGGGGAGATTTCGCCTTTCATCCCTAGCGGGCGATCACTGATCGCCCCTACGTTAAATCTTTAATTGAACATATATCTGTGGCTCGGCCATGAAATGGAGACATTTCATAGCCGAGCTTCTAGCTTAATGGTTCTTCTGGGACTGCTTCGGTTTCTTCTATGACTTCTTCCGGGTTGGTGGGTTTGGTTTCGCTTAACGGGCTTTTCTCCTCGTCAACGGCTTCAGTTTCTTTTTCGGTTTCTTTTTCAGTTTCTTTTTCGGCTTCGACCGGGAGGGTTGGTGAAACGGTGGTGGCAGCCGGGGTTTTATTAACGGCTGGATCAGCGATCTCCTCGGTTTGATCGTTGGGTTGTGTTATTTCCGGCTCTGCTTCTGGTGTCACTGCCGGGGTTTCTTCGTCCGGGGTGGTGGGTTTGTCTTTGGTTTCTTTTTTTGACCCGTCGCTCTTGATTACCTTGGTCAGATCGACTGATTTTTCTTTGGAAACTTCCAGTAAATCCGTCAGCGACATCGCCGCCAGGGCATCCATGGTCAGGGAGCTGTCAGCCATAACCAGTTCTTTCATGACATTGAGTTTACCGGTGGAAACGCTGTATTGTTCGGCCTCAGTAAGGGTTTGACTATCGGTAACGACGGTTTGCCTGACCACGGTGGCGTTAATGTCTTCGGCGGTGGCACTGTCTTTTATCACCTGATTAAGCGATACAGCCAGATCATCCGCTTTAGCGGTGCTCTGATTTTCGACACTCACCATGACCACGCTTTTGCTTTCATCCAGGTAACCGTTTTTTATCATCGTGGTGATGATCACCCCGACGGAGTCTTCCAGGTTGGTCTGATTGAGGTGTTTTTCATCCAGCAGCGCCTGAACATTCTGGTCAAAGGCTTTCACCGCTAAGATCTGTTTGTGCTTGTTGGTCACAATTTCGACACTCTGGTTGGCATCCAGAGCAATGATGCTTTCTGGCGATTTAAACTCTCCAAACCAGGTGGTTATACAAATCAAGATCACCAGAGCTCCGGCGAAGGCCATGGATAGGGGCTTTGCGGCCAGCCGTATCCGTCCATTTCGCTGGGTTGCGGGCGCCACTTGCCGGGTGATGGTGTCGTGCTCAGTCATTTTGAGTACCGGCATGGCGGCCAGCTTTTCAAAATCCAGGGTTGGGGCCTGGCTGATTGCGCGTTTTAGGGACGCTTCTATATTTAGTTTTTGATGATGGCTCATTAGATCACCTCCTGTTCGATGAGATATTTTTTCAATTTTTTTAAGCCACGATGATATTTTGATAAAACGGTTGATAGCTTCATCTCCAGGCTTTTGGCAATTTCGCGGTGAGTAAACCCGGAAATGGCGTGTAAAAGAATAATTTCGGTTTCTTCACTAGTGAGAATTTTTAGTGCGGTTTGAAGCACCAGTCGGTCTTCGGCGTCGCTGACATAGGAAAAATTCAGATCGTTTTCCATATCGGTCAATGTGATGCTATCATTTTTCTGTTTACTGCGGATTTTGCTGACGGACAGATTCCGGGCGATGGTAAAGACCCAGGCCATTGGTTTACCCATGGGCTTATAAAGATGGGCGGCCGCCCTAATCTTTAGATAGGTGTCCTGGACGACATCCAGGGCATCGTCATGGTTTTTTAAGGTTGACAACACAAAGGCATAGACGGTTCGTTCCGTCTGGCGGTAAAATTCTTCGAAAGCGACCATATCACCTGCGGCAATCCGGGTGAAAATGGCTTCATCGATATTTATTTTTTTTTCGTATTGTGTGTTTTCTGTGTTATCCGGTACCACCATTGCAAGGAATAGTTTCATCAGGTATAACCCCCAACATTATATTAACGTTTTTTTCTCACGTTTTATTGCATTGCTTTTTAAAATTAATTTTAACGTACTGCCTATTATCAGCTAAAAAGTGAAAAAAGGCAAGATGTGGCGTGGTGTGTGCCAAACTTTTTTTGTTGCGTCACTTCTTCGGGCTGGTTTCTTTCTCATCTATAAGTTATATTAAAGAATTTTGCAAATCAAACTGGCAATTTCCCGGTTGCGGGCGATGGTCTGACCCCTTGGTCATCACAGATCTTTAAATCTTTACTCTATAGTATAACACCGGTCGATTAAGAATTTGTAGTCTTATGGTTATTTAAGGAAGGTTTTTAAAACCGCCGATGCCTGTTATCGCTGCTGTTTATACTGTGGTACCCGGGTGAATTTTTATCTCAGCGGTGCCAAGGTTTATAGGTGACTTTTTTTAGTTCACGTGATAGAATGTATCTATTATGGGAATATAGAAATTAACCGTTTCAAATGCACACGATAACAGGCTTTGTTTGGTGATGTCTTGGGGATGATTTTTTATGAAGGAGTATTATAATGGAAAAAAAGTTAAGCTACACCGTCGATGAACTCATTGATTTAAATGTCTTGCAGCAGTTTCAGGACAGTTTTGCCAAGGCCCTGGGGATGGCCAGCGTTTCGGTGGATAATGTCAAAGGGACGATTACCGAACCCAGCAATTTTACTGATTTTTGTATGAAATACACCCGTGGCTCCACTGAGGGGAACAAGCGCTGTGTTGCCTGTGATATTGAAGGCGGTAAAAAATCCGGGAATACCGGGAAACCGGCGGTTTATTCCTGCCATGCCGGACTGGTCGATTTTACGGCGCCCATTATGGTGGATGGTCAGCAGATTGGCGCAATCCTCGGCGGTCAGGTGCTGGATGCGCCCCCCGACGAAGATAAGTTTCGCCGGATCGCCCGGGAAATTGGCGTCGATGAAGATGAATACATTGCGGCCCTGCGAAAAATCACCATTGTTCCGCGGGAAAAAATTAATGCCGCCGCCGATATGCTTTATGTCTTTGCCAATTCCATTTCTAAAATGGGTCATCACAACCGCTTACTGGTTGATGAAACCGAAAAATTCCAGGTTATTTCTGAAGATATGTTTGAAAACATCCGCTCGGTAACGGATGTGGTTAATAATTTTTCAACCCAGATCGAGTCGCTGATTAAAGCATCGGACGAACTACTGGAATCTTCGACAATTTCTAAGAATAAGGTAAAAGAAACCGATTCGATTCTTAAATTTATTCGCGATGTTGCCACCCAAACCAATCTGCTGGGATTAAACGCCGCCATCGAGGCCACCCGGGCCGGTGAATTTGGCCGGGGCTTTAACGTCGTCGCCGATGAGGTCCGGAAACTGGCCGTCATGAGTGTGGATTCTGCTAAGAAGATTGAAACCATTCTTGACAGCATTGTTTTAAGTATGAACTCGGTGGAATCTCAGGCATCTAAGTCCTTCAAGATCATCAGCGAACATCAGGCAGCGATGGGCGAAATTAATGAAAAACTGAGTATGCTTAATCAGATCTCCGATAAGCTCAAGGTTGAGATTAAGAATTTGCAAGATAATTTATACTAGGATTAATTGGCGGGGGAACCCGCCTTTTTTGCTTTTTTGGCATCTTTTTTTGTTGGCTTCCATTATATTGGTGTGACCCTGTTGTCACACCATTTTTATTTTAGAAAGGAGGTAAAAACGAGATGAAGACGATTTTAACGGTGTTGCCACGGTGTTTTGCTGTTTTGGGATCGGTTATCGGGTTTCTTTTGGGCGGGTTTGACGGGTATTTGTATACACTGCTGGGCCTGATTTTAATTGATTATCTGACTGGGCTGGTGCTGGCAGCAGCAAAGCGGCAGGTGTCGAGCCAAATTGGTTTTGTCGGGATTATGAAAAAGATGCTTATTCTGGTGATGGTGGCCCTGGGTCACCTACTGGATGTTAACCTGCTGGGTGGCGGTGCCGCCCTGCGAACGGCGGTTATTTTCTTTTATGCGGCTAATGAAGGGATCAGCATTACCGAAAATCTGGCGGCACTGGGGTTCCCGATGCCACAGCAGTTAAAACGGGTGCTTAAGCAATTGCGGGAGGAATGAGATGCAAGGTGGCTCGGGAATGAGGGTATTTCGTCTTTCCGGGCGATTAATAATCGCCCCTACTAGACTGACCATGACATGGGGATGCGACGGATGTCATCCCTAAGGGGCTGACACACGTTCCCATTTCATGCCCTACCTGAACACTAAAATTTTTTATGGCACTTTCTTCTTGTTTATTCCATTTATTAGTATACCAGATGAAAGGAGGTACACATAATGCCAGTAACAACAGATTTTATCAGTAACAAGCTGCAGGTTCGCTCGAACCATGGGATGGTGGATGGTAAGGAAGTGATTAAGTCACGGACTTATTCCAACCTGAAAGAAACAGCCGTCGATGATGATCTTTATGCTGTCGCCGAAGCACTTGCAGATCTGCAGGCTCCGGCTATGGAAGAAGTACTCAAAATTGAGACGAGTCTCTTGGTTCCAGGTGTCTAAAACACCTAAAAAATTTTAGTAAAGGAGGTAAAAAAATATGGCAGAAATTAAAGCTACAATGGTCTTTGCACGGGCTGACGGTAAAAACGCCACCATTTCAGTGCCGGATGCTGATCCGGCGGTGACCGAGACCCAAATGAACGCGACAATGGATGCAATCCTGACCCGCAATGTGTTTGCACCAGATCATAGTGAACTGGTCAAAAAAGTCAGCGGAAAGCTGATTAGCACCACCACGAATGATTTTGAGATGACAGTATAAAGGATAAAGCGGGGGTGACCCCCGCTTTTTTTTATCGTTTTTTACCAAGTGGCCCGGGCATGACACGGGGACATTTCGCCTTTGTTCCCTATCGGGCGGACAGGCGTAACGTCCCCATTTCATACCCTTCCGCTCCCTCAGTCATCGCCTACCTTGTGCCTAACCAAACATTTGTTCTGTTTTGGGTTGATAATTGATCAGGAATGCGTTATACTACTTATAGAACATATGTTCGATTTTATTGAAAGAGGTGACAATGTGGATAATAATGAAATGATTCTTTTGGTTCGGGGCGCCAAAAAAAGGGATACGGAATGCCAATTGGCTTTAATTGAAGGCTTCAGGCCTTTGATGCTGTCGATGATTCGTCGTTATATTTATGAAGTGGATGCGGTTGATGATTATTTAAGTGAAGGGGCTATTGTGCTGCTAAACGCGGTGGAAACCTTTAATGAAGATCTGGGGGTTCCTTTTTCCGGCTATTTGAAAAAAGAATTGTTTTATTATTTTGTCAATGTCGCCAAGGTTCATCAGAATTTCTACACCCTTGATGGTGGGATCTCCGAGGGCGAAAGCTTTTCGCTGCTCGATACCCTTGCTGATCCCACTGATATTGAGGGTGATTATATCCGGGCCGAGGACTTCGCTGCCTTGAAGCGGTATCTGCCTCAGCTTAGGGAGCGACAACGCTGGATTATTGAGGAGCACTATTTTAAAAAACGCAGCTTTCGGGAGATTGCAGCGCATATTGGGGTCAGCTCCAACTCGCTGGTCAAACTCCATCGCCGGGCGATTGCCGATTTGCGGACATATTTTGGAATGAATCTGGTGAATTGAAAAAAGGGCCAGACAGACGAATTGAGATTCGGCTGTCTGGCCCTTTTTGCGCGGGTTGGTTTCTTTGGACTGTAGGGGCGGGTATTACCCGCCCGGTGACGTTGGTACGGGCGATTAATAATCGCCCCTACAGGATGATGCGTTACGCTATTGGCGATAGGCCTCATGCCCTACCTTTTTAGGTCTTCGGCGATTTGGTTGAGTTTTTTGAGCCGATGATAAACGCCGGATTTTCCGACCGGGGGGTCGAGGCGCTCACCCAGTTCTTTGATGCTGGCGTCGGGGTAGTTCAGGCGCAGTTCGGCGATCTGATAGAGATTACGGGGCAGATTTTTAAGGCCGAACTGATCTTTTATCAACATGATATCGGCGACCTGGTCATAGGAAGCGGCGATCGTTTTATTAAGATTAGCGGTTTCACAATTGACCTGACGGTTGACATCATTGCGCATTTCTTTGACGATCCGAATATTTTCCATTTCCAGAAGCCCGCGATGGGCACCGATAACACTGAGAAAATCGACGACGCTACTGCCTTCCTTTAAATAAAGCACCCAATGACCTTTTCTGTGAATGAGGTTTGACTTGATTTCATACTGATCCAGGATTGCTTTAATGCTTTGGAGGTAGGCGCATTGTTCATTCGCGGCGGGACTGCGTTCGCTTTTTTTCTCGCTTTTTTTCTCAATTTTTTTATTCGCCAGTGGTGTTTTCTTCCCCACCAGTTCCAGATGATAGGTTTTCTCAGGATTGGAGACGGACCCTGATCCCAGAAAAGCCCCCCGGATATAGGCTTTTGTCTGACTGGTCTGTTTTCTAAACTTATCCGGCACCTGGTTGGCAAAAAAAGCCTGGCCTTCGGTGTTATAGGTAAGAATCAGGCAGTCCTCCAGAATTTTTTTAGCGACGACCGGTTCGTCAAGCACCACCCGATAAGCCCGATGTTCTTTGAACTTTCGGGTTTTTTCTATTTTAATTTTGGGTTTGATCTGGTAAAGCTCTTTCACCAGCCGATAGCACCTGGCCGCCACCGAAGGATTTTCGGTCTTGATGCTGATGGTCATCGCTCCGGCTCCATCAATGGCAATGGTTGCGACAGCACCAATAAGCCCCGACAGTTCAGCCAGCTGGCTGGCTCTGGAGCCAAAGGGTATCTTGGAAAGATCTTTTTTTAAGATCGCTGAAAACGTCATGGCTGCTCCTCCTTCATTGTTGGTGGGGGGCGGGCGATTGATAATCGCCCCTACGGAGGTCTATTCCCTCGCCCCTACCGGCTACAGGCTGCCCAAATATCCGGGCGATTGATAATCGCCCCTACAGGGGGCAATTCCCTCGCCCCTACGGGATGATGTTTTATTTTACGTAGGTTTCGAAGATGCGGCGGGCCAGGAGGTCGGCATCGTGACGGACAAACCCATTCTCCATGACGACGTAGTCATCCAGAATATACGCGTATTGTTTGAGGGGATTTTTGATTTCCACCACTGCGGCTTCGCATTTTTTATATTTTTCTTCGATACTTTTAGGCAGATTGCCGGTGTTGGCCACCACATAGTCAAAGAGTCGGCCTTCGGCTTGGTCCAGGTGGGCTTCGATGGCCCGGATATGATCTTCCTGGGTGTAACCGTCAGTTTCACCCGGCTGAGTCATGATATTACAGATGTAAAAACGTCTGGCCCGACTGTCAAAGATCGCTCGGGCGACATCCTTCACCAACAGATTGGGAATCACACTGGTATAAAGGCTGCCCGGCCCCAGGACAATCATGTCGGCATTTTTAATGGCTTCGATGGTTTCTGGCAGTGGGCTGATCTTTGGCTGTTTTAAAAACATTCGGGCAACAGGGCTCTGTTGCGCAAGAGCCGCTTTGGGAATCGACGACTCCCCTTCGATGACGGCTCCGTTTTCCAGGGTCGCCATCAGCACCATTTGAGACAAGGTCACGGGCAACACCTCGCCTTTTATTTGAAGGACATCGGAGGTCCGCCGGACAGCGTCATAAAAATCACTGCTGATCCCATTCATCGCGGCCAGAAAAAGATTGCCAAAGCTCTGGCCTTCCATACAGCCCCCGGGAAAGCGATAATTAAAAAGCTCCTGCATGACGTTTTCGTCGTCGGCCAAAGCCAGAATGCAGCTTCTGATGTCACCTGGAGGGAGGATGCCCAGGTCTTCTCGTAGTTTTCCTGATCCGCCACCGTCATCACCAACGGTGACGATGGCGGTAAGATTATTGGTGTATTTTTTAAGTCCCCGGAGAATGACGGATAAACCGGTGCCGCCGCCAATGGCGACGACTTTGGGGTTTCTCACTTTAACAATGTCTTTCAAGGTGAACTCCCTAATGTATTCTTTCATATCCATGAGATCACTTCCTTTTTTTATTACTAATTGGCTTAGCCATGACACGGGGACGCGACGGATGATGTCATCCCTAAAATTATACCGTGTTGCCCGGGTGTGATAAGGGGATATTTCGCTTTTCACACCCTACCTTAGTGGTCGAGACGGTTTCTTTTGATGTCCCGGTGTTTGAGGGAGGTTTCGTAGCCTTTTTCTTTTAGGGCTTTGTTTAAAAGCCAGGCAAAGGTCACCGAGCGGTGCTGACCGCCGGTGCAGCCGATGGCGATTTCAACGGTATTTTTGGATACCTTGGCAAATTGAGGAATGACAAATGTCATTAACGCTTCCAGTTTGTCGTAAAAGATCTGAGCTTCCCGGAAGGACATCACATAATCTCTGACTAACTGATCTTCACCGGTTAAATTTCTAAGTTCTTTTTTATAGAAGGGATTGGGCAGAAACCGGACATCAAAGACATAATCTGCCCCCATGGGGCTGGCATATTTAAAACCAAAGGAGTAGATTTTTACCTTTGGTTTCGAGTTATCCCGATCTGCTTCTGCTACTTTTATGAGCTGTTGCTTTAATTCTCTAACCTTAATATCGGAGGTGTCAATGACTTCGTCGGCTATTTCTCTAAAGTGTTCCAGCCTTATTCGTTCCTGCCGGATCGCTTCAATCAAATTGCCGGTGGAATCCGTCAGGGGATGATCCCGCCGGGTTTCCTGGTAGCGGGCGACCAGTATCTCGTCTCTGGCATCTAAAAAGATCATCCGGATATCATCCTTCGACTGCTTGTATTCAGCCAGGAGGGTATCTTTCCCCTCTAAGAATACATCCCCGCGGACATCGGTGACCAGGGCGATTTTTTCAATTTCGGTGGCTGATTGCTGGCAGAGGTTGATAAAGGTCACCATGAGTTGCGGGGGAATATTGTCCACACAAAAATAGCCCAGATCTTCAAGAATCTGGATGGCCTGGGATTTTCCTGCCCCGGACATGCCGGTGATGATGATGGTTTTCATGGCGCCTCCTTATTCGGCGATGTTGATGATGCGGCTAATCGGGATGCCCGCGGCTTTGATGGTTTGGGGCGTACTTTTCATATCGCCTAAGGCCGCCGTGCTGTGGGCGTCGCTATTGATGGCAAAGTCGACCGGATATTTCATAGCGACTTTTATTTCCTCGACGTTTAAATGATCATGTCTGGGATTGATCTCCAGAATCACGCCGTGTTTGGCGGCAGCTTTTGCTACTGGTTCAATATTAATCGGCATTTTATCACCAGGATGGGTAATTAGCTTGATCTTGTAGCGCTCCATCATTTTGATATAAGTCCGGGTGTTCATCCCGACCACCCGTTTCCGTAAAAATGGCAGCACCCGGGCTGCATAATTGGGGATCGCAAATACAAAAATGTCTTTGATACTGGCTGGAATATAACCATAATGGTATCCGGCTGAGATCCAGTCGCAATATTTCTTTTCTTCATCACCAATATCAATACTGCCATCCGCTCCAGTGATGTTGGATTCGACCGACAGGTAGATGTCAATGTCGTCATATTTTTGATTGAGGGCATCAATTTCAGCCCGCATTTTGGCAAAGTTCTCTTTTTTTACGCCAAACAGGGGATGACTGCGGCCATGGTCGGAAATCGTGATCGCTTTCAGACCGATTTTTCGTCCCTGCTCCACCATCTCAGCAATGGTATTTTTACCATGGCTATAGGTTGTATGGGTGTGCATATCATGTACTATTTTCATGAATTTACTCGTCGTTACCGATGACGATGACTTCCGTTTTTAGTTCAACGCCAAATTTTTCTTTGACTCCGGCTTGAATGGCACCGATGAGGTTTAAAATATCAGCAGCGCTGGCACCGCCTTTGTTGATGACAAAACCGCTGTGTTTTTCGGACACCTGGGCACCGCCGAGGGTATAACCTCTAAACCCGGCATCTTGAACCAGTTTACCGGCATAGTAACCTTCCGGTCGGCGAAAGGTGCTGCCGGCACTGGGGTATTCCAGCGGCTGTTTGGTCTCTCTTTGGGTGTTTAAATCGAGCATTCTTTCTTCAATGGCTTGATAATCGCCGTTTTTAAGCGCAAGTTCCACACTGACCAGAACCCAGTGGTGCTGCTGGAGGATGCTTGTGCGGTAGGCAAAATTACATTGTTCGCCGGGAATTGATTTTAGACTGCCATCTTCGGTGATAACGGTGATGCTCTTAATGATCCCTTTCATTTCGCCGTCGTAGGCGCCGGCATTCATGGTGACGGCACCTCCCAGACTACCGGGAATACCAGAGGCAAATTCCAGGCCGGTGAGTTTTTCTTTTAGGGCCACCTTGGCCAGATCTTTTAAGCTGATCCCTGGTTCGGCAATCAAGGTTTCGCCGACTTTTTTAACCTGATTAAGTGCTTTGGTATTGATAATAATACCGCTAAAACCCTTATCCCGGACGATCAGGTTACTGCCATTGCCCATAATGTAGACCGGCTTTTCGGACTTTTTACAGATTTCCAGAACTGCCTTTAATTCTTCTCGGGATTGGGGCATTAAAAAAAGATCTGCCGGACCGCCCACTTGAAAAGAGGTGTGGTTTTTCATGGGTTCATTTTTTTTTATATTTTCGGTTGCCATAATGGCTTTTAGTTTGTTAATTGTATGATTCATTTAATTACTTCCTAACTTTTTGCGCTTAGATTGTGTTCATCATACCATTATTTATTAAGATTCGCCATAAAAAAAGACCCCATGCGGGTCTTTTTAAGAATCTTTTATTCTATTCTGCGACGGCGCAGAGGGTAGCGATTAAGACTTTGGCGGCGCCGGCTTCGAGCAGGGTAGCGGCGGTTTCGGTCAGGGTGGCGCCGGTGGTGAGAACGTCATCGACCAGCAGGATGGTTTTGTTTTGGATGGCCTTACTGTGTTCCACCGTAAAAGCGCCAGTGAGATTGGAAAGCCGTTGTTCCCGACCCTGTCCGATCTGATGAGGGGTATCGCGGTTACGGATCAGGATTTGTGTCGCCAGTACCGGGGCTTTAGTCCTTGTCTGATTTAACCCTTCTAAAATACCCTGGGCAATCTTTTCGCTCTGGTTATAGCCCCGCTCTTCCCGGCGGTTCGGGTGCAGCGGGACCGGGATGAGCAAATCCACCTCGCTGATCCATTGACATTGCGCCACGGCCGCCCCCATTTGCCTGCCGACCCAGATGCCCAGATGGGGACGGTCGCCAAATTTAATGGCAGCAACCATTTTTCCCCCGCCATCTTGATAGTTGAGATAGGCATAGCCGCCTGAAAAAGGAAGGTTGCGTTTGGCACAGGGAATACAGACATCCCGATCTGCGACGAAGATCGGTCGGCCGCATTTACGACAGGTGGGGTTATTAATGCGCGGCAGATCATCTTCACATTGATGGCATAAAAACCGATCGGTGACAAAAAGCACCTTACCACAGATCGGGCAGGTGCCGTTTTTGAGGAAGAGGTTGTTTTCGAGGAAGGTCAGCAGGGTTTGTTTTAGGTTCATGGTTACCTCACTGGGTTGCGGGCGATTGATAATCGCCCCTAGCGGATGATTTATTATTCATTCGATAAAATGTTACCTCATTGGGTGGTTGATATAGGCGACGATGCGGTCGCACAGGGCGGTTTGGCGGTTTTGGGATTCGGCCGATTTAATCATTTGGCGAAAGACGTACTGGTTGCCTATTAATATAAGAAGCTTTTTGGCCCGGGTGACGGCGGTGTAGAGGAGCTTACGGTTTAAAAACAGCGGTGGTCCACCGACGATCGGCATGACCACTACGGGGAACTCGCTGCCCTGACTTTTGTGGACCGTCATCGCGTAGGCATGGGTGATTTCATCCATCTGGTCGAAGTCGTAGGTGACCTGCTTACCATCGTTAAAAAGAATCACAAAGGATTTGTCACGACTGCTGATACTTTCAAGAATGCCGATATCGCCGTTGTAGATCCCTTCCCCCTGTTCCATTGTCAGGGTGTCTTCCCACTTGATCCGATAATTGTTTTTAATCTGCATGACCTTATCCCCGACCCGGTAAATGACCATCCCAAATTCCCGCTGCGCCCGATCTTCCCGCGGGGGATTAAGGACCGCCTGGATTTCGCGGTTGAGGTTAATCACCCCCACCTTGCCGTTTTTCATTGGTGAGATGACCTGGATATCATGGATACTGTCAAAGCCCTTGGCCGTTGGTAGCCGGTTTGTAACCAGCTCCAGAATATCACGGAGCAGCTTATCGCCATCGTTTTTATTAAGGAATAAAAAATCGGACTCATTGTTGATATCTGGCATTTGACCGTGGTTGATTTCATAGGCGTTAACCGAAATCATACTTTCTTCGGATTGACGATAAATGCGTTCCAGGCTTAGCACCTTAATCGCACCGCTTTCGATGATATCTTTTAAAACATTACCCGGGCCCACCGACGGCAGCTGATCGGCATCTCCCACGAGGATTAGTCGGGTGCCGGGCTGGACGGCCATCAGCAGTGAGTCCATCAGGAGGATATCAATCATCGAGGATTCATCGACGATGATGGCGTCGACATCCAGTTGATTGGTTTCGTCGCGGGAAAAGCTGGGGAAGTCATCATCCTGGCTGTATTCATATTCCAGCAGCCGATGGATGGTCTTGGCTTCGTTACCGGTGGTTTCGGTAATCCGCTTAGCCGCCCGACCGGTGGGCGCTGCCAGCACTGTTTTTAAACCCAGATCTTTAAAAATTCGAACGATCCCGTTAATGATCGTGGTTTTACCGGTTCCCGGGCCGCCGGTGATAATGATAACCCCATTTTCCATGGCGGCGGCAATGGCTTCCCGTTGTTTATTATCCAGGGTAATTACCATGTCCCGTTCGTAATCTTTAATCTTTTCGTCGATATTAACGTTAGCAATCTTATAGGTCATCTGGCTGATTCTGGCCATCGACAGGGCGGTGTTGTCTTCCGCTTCGTAGAGGTTTCGGGGATAGTAAACCCGCTGATTAGCGACTTCTTCCTGAATAATCTGCCCCATTAAGACCAATTCCCCTAATTGGGCGTTGATCTCGTCTTGTTCCACACCGAGAATTTTGGAGCTGGTCGTAATCAGCTCTTCTTCGGTCATAAAGGTGTTGCCGCGGTTATAGCATTCTCCCAGTGAATAGTTGATTCCGGCCAGAATCCGGCCGGGACTATTGGCTTCAAAGCCGAGATGATTGGCGATCTGGTCGGCAATTTTAAAGCCGATCCCACGGATATCCTCAATCATCTGATAGGGATTATTAAGCAAAACCGAAATGGTGTCGAACTTGTAGGTTTTATAGAGCTTCATGGCCCAGTTGGCCGATATCCCATAGTCCTGGATCTGGATCATAATCTGCCGGACTTCCCGCTGTTCATGGTAGACTTCTTTAATGGCGGCCAGGGTTTTCTTGCCAACCCCCTTAATTTCGGACAGCCGCTCCGGGTGATTGTCCAGGATATCCAGGGTCTCTTCACCAAACCGGGCGACGATCGCTTTAGCGGTTTTTTCGCCAATCCCGGGAAGAATTCCCGAGGACAGATACCTTGTAATGCCTTCGGTGGAAGTGGGAATTTCCATAGCGTAGGTTTCCATACAGAACTGATCGCCATAGTTTTTGTGCTCCGTCCAGTAGCCATTCAGTTTTAAGTATTCGCCATGATTGAGTTCGTCAAAATTTCCCACCACGGTGACCAGATCGCCATCAATATCGAAATGGGCGACGGTGTAGCCGTTACTTGTATTTCTAAAGACGATGTGTTCCACCGTACCCTTAATGCTTTCCATTGTTTTGCTCCTGTTAATGTAGAATTATGATTTATTATAGCATAAAAAAAGACCCATTATTGGGCCTTTTTTTGTTTGACTATTTTTTCGTTTACTTAATTAAACCAATTTTGGCTTTACCGAGTAAGTTGTATGCAATAAGTGATGTGCTTTGTGGCTGTTTGGCTCTTCTAAAAATTCTTCATAAAGACGAATAACAGAAGGATTCTGATGTGATTTACGGTAGGTTAAAACATTGGCATCTTCGTTATAAAGTGCTTTTGCTCTTTCGGCCCGGATATCTAAATCCATCTTGTCTTTAGCCGAAACAATTGGTTGACCGCCACCGTTGACGCAACCGCCTGGGCAGGCCATTAATTCGATGAAGTGGGTATCTGCCAGGGCACCGGATTTTAACTGTTCCATGACTTCTCTGACATTGCTACCGCCATGAGCAACCACAAGATTAACTGCTAAATCTGGCGTTACCTGAACCGTTGCTTTTTTAATTCCATCGACACCACGCACGACCTCGTAGTCAATTTCCTGAATGTCTGTTTTGTTTAATACGTCAGCCACAGTTCTAACGGCAGCTTCCATAACTCCGCCGGTGGCGCCAAAGATTACGGCAGCACCAGTGGATTCACCATAGTAATCGTCAAAGTCTTCATCTGGTAATTTATTAAACAGAATGCGCGCTTCTTTGATCATTCGGGCAAGTTCACGGGTCGTAATGGAAATATCGACATCGGCATTACCATCGGTACATAATTCTTCTCGTTGTACCTCATATTTTTTAGCGGTACAAGGCATGATTGAAACAACCACCATGTCTTTAGGGTCGATGCCGTTCGCCTGAGCATAGTGACTCTTAAGTAAAGCACCGGTAATATTTTGTGGTGATTTACAGCTCGACAGATGAGGAATCGCTTCTGGATAGTAGGTTTCGATAAATTTGATCCAACCTGGTGAACAGGAGGTGATCATTGGCAAAACGCCGCCATTGGTAATGCGACCAATTAATTCTGTGCCTTCTTCCATGATGGTTACATCAGCACCAAAATCGGTATCGAAAACTTTATCAAAGCCCAGTCTTCGAAGCGCAGCCGTCATTTTACCAGTTACAGATGTTCCCATCGGGTAACCAAATTCTTCGCCTAAACCAGCTCGAACAGCTGGAGCGGTTTGAACAATCACGGTTTTAGAAGGATCAGCAATCGCATCCCAAACCCGTTGAATGTCTGATTTTTCTTTTAATGCACCAACTGGACAGTTGATAATACATTGTCCACAGTTGATACAGCCCACATCAGCGAGTGATTTGTTAAAGACCGGTTGTACCTGAGAGGTAAAGCCACGGCCAACACTACCCAGTACGGCAACGCTTTGAACGTCTCGACAGACTGATACACAGCGCTTGCAAAGAATACATTTGGATTCATCTCTGACGACTGATGTTGATAAGTCATCAACGAGTTTACCAGACACTTCGCCTTCAAAAGGAACATCGGAAACGCCTAAATCCGTTGCCAGTGTCTGTAGTTCACAGTTTTCGCTACGCACACAGGTTGTGCATTCGCGGTTGTGGTTTGAAAGAATCAGTTCCAGATTAACCCGACGTGCTTCTCGCACTTTTGGCGTGTTTGTTAATACCTCAATACCATTAGCAACAGGGTAAACACAAGCTGCCTGCAGCGCTCTTGCTCCGGCAATCTCAACGACACACATTCGACATGCACCGATTTCGTTAACATCTTTCAGATAACAAAGGGTGGGAATGTCAATGTTACATTGTCTTGCCGCTTCCAGAATGGTTGTTCCTTCTGGAACAGTCATTTCCTGTCCGTTTATTTTAAAAGTAATTTCTTTCATTATTCTGATAACCTCCTCATCAAGCCTTGGAAATGGAGCCAAATGGACAGGCTTCAATACAGGCATTACATTTAATACACTTCGATGTATCAATGGTGTATGGTTTTTTCTTTTCGCCAGTGATTGCTTCTGCGGGACATTTTTTAGCACAGATTCCGCAGCCTTTACAGGTTAGTGGATCAATGGTGTAGTCTAATAAATGTTTACATACGCCAGCGGGACATTTTTTATCATTAATATGTGCTTCGTATTCATCTCTGAAATAGTGAATGGTTGACAGAACGGGGTTAGGAGCAGTTTGTCCCAATCCACAAAGGGCTGAAGCTTTGATGCCTACGGCCAGTTCTTCAAGTCGTTCAATATCCCCTTTAACGCCTTTACCGTCGCAGATACGCTCCAGAATTTCAAGCATTCTTTTGGTCCCAATACGGCAAGGTGGGCACTTACCACAGGATTCGTCCTGGGTAAAGTCAAGGAAGAAACGGGCCACATCAACCATACAGTTGTCTTCATCCATTACGATCAGTCCACCGGAGCCCATCATTGAACCGATGGCAATCAGGTTATCATAGTCAATTTTTGTATCTAATAAAGAAGCCGGGATACATCCGCCTGAGGGTCCCCCGGTTTGAGCGGCTTTAAACGCTTTGCCGTTAGGAATACCACCACCGATTTCAAACACGATTTCTCGCAGGGTTGTGCCCATTGGGATTTCAAGTAAACCGGTGTTGTTAATTTTTCCACCGAGTGCGAATACTTTTGTTCCTTTAGATTTTTCGGTTCCTACCGCTGCAAACCATTCGGCGCCTTTTAAGATAATGGCGGGAATGTTGGCATAGGTTTCAACGTTATTTAAAACAGTTGGTTTTCCAAATAAACCTTTGTTGGCAGGGAATGGTGGACGTGGACGCGGTTCACCACGTTTACCTTCGATGGAGTTCATTAATGCGGTTTCTTCACCACATACGAAAGCGCCGGCGCCTAAACGAATTTCCAGGTCAAAGGAGAAATCGGTATCAAAGATGTTTTCACCTAATAAACCATATTCTTTAGCCTGGTCAATCGCGATTTGAAGACGGTTTACGGCGATTGGGTACTCAGCTCGGACATAAACATAACCTTTAGCTGCGCCAACTGCAAAACCAGCAATTGCCATCGCTTCGATTAAAGCATGAGGATCTCCTTCTAATACGGATCGATCCATGAACGCACCGGGGTCACCCTCATCAGCGTTACAGGCAACGTATTTGATACCGTCTTCTGATACGGCATCATGGGCAAACTGCCATTTAAGACCGGTCGGAAATCCACCGCCCCCACGACCACGAAGACCGGAAGCTTTTACTTCATTAATAACATCAATCGGTGTCATGGTTAACAGGACTTTTTCCAACGCCATGTAACCATCAAAACCAATGTACTCGTCAATATTTTCCGGGTTAATAACACCACAGTTTGCTAAAGCGATACGTTTTTGTTTTTTGAAGAATCCCAATTCATTAATTGACAGTGGGTGATGTCCGTCGCCTTTTTCGGTGTAGATCAGGCGATCGAGTGGTCGACCTTTTACCAGGTGTTCTTCGACTAGTTCTGAAATATCGGTTGCTTCTACTCGACTGTAGAATGTCCCTTCGGGATATACAATAACAACGGGTCCCAGTTCACATAAACCAAAACATCCCGTTGCAACAACTTCGACTTCGTCAAGGATATCATGTTTTACTAATTCTTTTTTTATTTCTTTTACTAATGTCATGGATCCTGAGGATGTACATCCTGTACCACCACAAATCAGTACCTGCGAACGTTTATATGCCATCTGCTCTTCTCCTCCTCAATTAACCCTTAACCGATGGATCGATGATCATACCATCAACCACCGTCATGGTGTATTCGCTGACTACTTTTCCTTGAGCCAGGTGTTCATCAACAACGCGTGCAACCTTTTCGGCGGTCATATGGACATAGGTAACTTTTTCATTGTTGGCATCATATACTTCTACAATTGGTTCTAATCGACAGGACCCGATACATCCGGTTTGGGCCACGGTAACGTCAACCAAACCTTTAGCGTCAACTTCTTCCATCAATTTAACCATAACAGGTCGCGCGCCTGCCGCGATACCACAAGTTGCCATGCCAACTACAACGCGATAGCCGTTCTTGCCGTGTCGCAAATTGATTTCGTTTAATTTTTTTTCACGAATCGCTTTTAGTTCTGCTAAGGACTTTGCCATTATGTTTCCTCCATAATTTCTTGAATTTCTTTGAGACCCTCCATAACGTGTTCCCTGATCCAATTAAGAATTTCCGGTTCGTTTAAAGATTCTACTTCCAGGGTCTCTTTAATTTCTCGTGTATTTAGAATAAATTGTTGATTGTTGTAGTCGTGTTCATAGTAAAGATCTGTTTCTCCAAAAGACATTATCATGGTAAGAATGGTATCCGCCATATTTCCCAGGGGAGCCCGGTCGATATGATCGCGCCTAAAACTTCCAACCACCTTCGTTCCGACGCCCTCGGTTGAGCTTATCAAAAAAGATCCGCCGCAGGCTTCCGCCGCAGCTTTAAACAGCGATAAACCCAAGCCTACTTTACGGGTCGTCCGGGACGTAACAAATGGATCGGTGACGCCAGCAAGCTGATTTTCTGGTATGCCACAGCCGTCATCTTCGATGATAATGGTGAGCTCATTTTCTACCAGGGATTCAATAATCTGCAATTTGACACGTTTTGCCTTTGCTCTAATGGAATTTTGAGTAATATCTAAAATATGAAGAGACAGTTCTTTCATAACGGCTAACTAATATTTTTCCAGGATACTTGGAATTTCATCGACGGTCAAACGTCCATAAACATCTTCATTAATCATTAGTACGGGTGCTAAACCACAGGCCCCAACGCAACGTGTTGCATCAACTGACCATTTTCCATCTTCGGTTGTGTCGCCAACCTGTGTTCCCAGAATGCTGTTAACCTTATCAATAATTGGTTGAGCCCCCCTGACATAACACGCGGTTCCCAAGCAGATCCCGATTTTGAATTTTCCTTTTGGTGTCAGGGTAAATTGTGAATAAAACGTTGCCACACCGTAGACTTCCGTTAAGGGTATCCCTAACTCATCTGCAATGGTTCCCTGTAGTTCAAGTGGTAAATAGCCATATTTTTCCTGAGTTTCCTGCAGAATCTGCATTAAACAACCGGGCACTTCGCGGTGCTCGGCGACTATTGCCTTTACTACGTCCAAATTTTCAACTGGTATTAATTCAGCCAATTTTCAAACCTCCTAATTAAATCGTGCAAACCTTTACGCATATGATTGCATATTTTCTAACAAAGTCATTATAACATATAACGAAATATTTCGTTATATTTATAACAGATAAATTTTTTACCCTTTTTGTCTCGAAATTTTATGAAAACCTTTAACTTTGTAGACTTTTCATGCAAATATTCTACTCATTTATTTTTTTTACAAATAAAGTGTAATAATTTTACACATAAAAAACAGGTGTTTAAGAAACACCTGTAAAGTTTACGGTTAGCTACCGTACCGACACTTGTTAATCTGTTGTTTGCTACAGGATCGGACAGGTTTCTCAACCTGTTCGCCCTGATGCAAACAACGTGATGTAACAAGTGTCGGTACTATTTATTGCTTGTTCAATTTAACCTAAATAATCAATCAGGGTCTGGCGCCGCATATCCGGGAGGTTAAGAAAATACTCCCGCTCGGCAATGTCTTCGAGCTGATGGGCGTCAGAGCCATGAATAAACTGATAGGTTTTAAAAAAACGAAAATCCTTTAAGACTTGTTCAAAGCTCTCTTTTTTTGATACTTCACAGGTTTTAATATCCAGTTCCAGAGGGATAAAACCAAGTGATGCGATAATACTGTAAGATTTTCGGTCAATATGAGCGGGAACCAGAACCCCACCCAGATCGGTGACAATTTGCCACAACTGATCAACCCCAATGTCGGTGGCTGAAATCAGCAGCTTGTCCACTTCACCAATGACCTGGTCATTTTCGTCCATAATGATCTGCGGACCAAATAATTCTTTTTCGTTATTTATATCCGGGAGGTGTCGATAAATGAGCGCATCGAGTGCCATCGCCGCTTCCAGAGTTGGCAGATAGGCCAAAATATGAGCTTCTTCTTTGGTCGTTACTTCAATCCCCGGAAGGATACACAGGCCACTTTCGGTTTCTTTGGCCAGTTTTTTTGCCACGGCGATAATTGCGGGTAAATTTTTGGCTGAATTGTGATCGGTAACTGCAATAAAATCCAGTTCTTTAATGAGGGCCATATTCACAATATTATTGGGGGTCATCTCCTCTTCACCACAGGGAGATAAGATTGAATGGATGTGCAGGTCTATGGCTACCTTTTCCATTTAGACGCCGGCGTTTCCTAATATTTTACAGACTTCATAGGCCGTAAGACCAGTGATCAGCACGGGGATATCTTCGATAATCGCCCGCTCCAGGGTACTTTCTTCCACTTCTGCACCTTCTGGAATAATCACACAGGTCATTTCCAGCAGGGTTGCCACGGCAATGATATTAACATGGGTTTGAATGGTTACCCAGGCACAGCCATTGCCAGCATTGGCCATCACCCAACTGAGTAAATCGCCGACATAACCGCTTTTAATAACCCCTTCAATGCCCACCTGGGGATTGAGACACTTGAATTCCTTGTTTTTTAACAACTCACTTACCTTCATTCATTTTCTCCTTTGTTTTTTTATCATTAATCGTTTTTGTCTGCTAATACAGGCGCTCACGGATGACCAAGGGTCTGACCCTCGCCCGGACGAATTGTTAAGTGGTTTTTTACTCTTTTTTAATTAACGGTTTATCGGTGGGATGTTCCACCTGCAGTAATTCATTTGTCAGAACCGAAAGATCTCTGACCCGGTCTTTTAAGACAAAAACGCAGTCAATTTCATTGGCCTTTCCGGCAACGATGTCTTCGGCCAGGGCCCGACAGCCCGGGGAACCGCAGGAACCGCAATCCAGCCCGGGCAGCTTGGCTTCGAGAATTTCGATCTGCTTCATTTTTTCGATGGCTTTATTGATATCCTGGTCCAGGGGTTCGGGACTTCTGGGTAATATCCGCTCTTTAATGTGCATCATCCCGGAGTTATAAACATTTTTTACGTAGTCATCGGACATGTGTATTATTGAGGTCTGCTTCATTTTATTGGCCCGGTCCTGAATGTACATTTTGGCGACATAATTATTTTCTACGGTCAGGCAACCACCAACACAACCGCCGATGCAAGCCAACCCTTCAAAAAACTCGATCGTGTCGAGTTTACCGCACTCTATTTCTTCAAGGACACTAATCACATTTTGAATGCCATCAACATGAAGCACGTTTTTGTTTTTCAGGTAATCGCTTTCACCACCGGATAATGCCCAGGAGCATGATTCCGGGGTGGTATTATGAATACCTTCCTGAATCGGACAATTACCAATGTGGCTTAAAATATCGCTGTAAATATCTTTAATGGCAATCGCACCATCAATCAGATCGTATTTATCATATTCACTGGAGGCCGGATTATTGACCATCGTGGCCTTTGCCGCACAGGGGGTTATAAAAAATACGCCGACATCACTATTTTTATATTTTCCTTCATCCCTGATCCGTTTTCTGACCAGTCGGGCGGTCATTGCCATCGGCGATTTCAATCGGCAGATATTGTCTGTAAGCTCCGGAAAACGCACCTGAATCAGCTTGACTACCGCCGGACAGGCTGAAGAAATAAGCGGTCTTGGGTAGCGTTTGGCGTGGTACTCATACTTGAGGGCCTGGCCAACCACTTCTGCACCGTAGGCAACCTCCACCACCTCATCAAAACCCAGGGCTTTAATCGCCGAGAGAATTTGGGTGATCGAATATTTGGGTTTAAACTGACCGATGATGGCCGGCGCCACCAGAGCGACTGTATAACTATAATTATCTTTTTTTGACAACGGATCTGTTTTTGCCAGTTTGGCATGATGGGGACAGATCCGAATACACTCACCACAATCAATGCATTTTGACTCATTGATAATCGCCTTGCCGCCCCGAACTCGGATGGCACCAGTCGGACAGCTTCTGAGGCAGGTCGTGCAGCCCAGACATTTTTCATCATCAAGGTATACAGAATGAAGTAATTTTTCCATATGTGACCTTCTTCCTGTTTAGACTAAAAATTTCATGACAATTTTTGTACCTTCTCCAATTTTTGAAGAAATGGCAAAATTGTCGGCGTTGTTTTTCATATTGGGTAAACCCATTCCGGCACCAAATCCCATTTGCCGGACTTCTTCCCCGGCCGTTGACCAGCCTGCAGTCATCGCCAGATCAATGTTGGCAATACCCGGCCCGGTATCTTCAATGGTCAGCACCAGTTCTGCTTCCCCCACTTCCAAAATAATTTTTCCTCCGGATGAATGAATGGCCAAATTCATTTCACCTTCATAACCGGCAATCGATACCTTCCTGATGACCTTATTGGAAACACCCAATTGCTGCAGGGTCCGTTTGATCTTTCGTGACGCTTCCCCGGCAGTATCAAAATCCCCCCGACTGACGTCAAAGACGAGTTCATAACTCATCGGAGGTGCGCTCCCTTTAGGCCGTTTTTATAGAGAATCCCACAACTTTCAAAAAGGATATACTTGGTCGACATTACTAAAAGATTCCGTTCTTTTGCGATCTCAATCATTTCCTGGCTGGGCATTTTGTTTCTGACAAAAATGATACTGTTCATATTGGCCATGTCAGCCGTGTTTAGCACCTGTTTGTTGACAAGACCGGTGAGTAAAATAGCATCTTCTTTGGCGAAGCACAGCACATCACTCATGAGATCACAGCCAAATCCGGACTGCACTTCTTCATCCAGATGGCTCTCACCAGCTAAAACAACCGCATCAAGAAGGTCTTTTACTAGGCTTAATTTCATCAAAGGTTCTCCTTATTTCGTTATCATTCTTATTGTAAAGGATTTCTCTTGCATTTTGCAAGGTCTTTAGGGTTTTTTATTTCTATTTTTTTGGTTGGGTTATACCAACTTAGTGATCTTATAGATTGATTTTATGATAGGCCGCTCCCAATGATTTTAATAGCTTTTCTTCATCGTCGTCACAGGTAAAAAGAATGATCTGACGTTTACTGCTCAGTTCACACAGCAGTTTAAGGGCTTCGGTTTTTCGCTGTTTGTCATACCGGACAAAGGGTTCATCAAGAATAAAAGGCATCTCGTGACTGATTCGTTCCCCAATTCCATAGCGGAAGGCAAAATGAACCTGATCCATGGTTCCGGCGCTTAACTGCTCGGCATCCTTAAAATCGCCACCTTTGGGATCGACCACCTTGAGTTTCATGGCTTCATCTATTTTTACCCCTTTATAATGCTGGGTGATGGTTTCTAAAACCGCACCGATATTTTTATTAAGCTCCGGCGCAGACTCTAAATGACAGTCTTGCTGGATCGTTTCAAGTACTTCCAGGGCGGCGTTACAGGCCTGAATTTCAGTATCAAAGGTTTGAATTTGGGCGTCCAGCGATTTAATGGTCTCCTGGATTTCCACTGGCAGACCGATGCCATCGGTGAGCGCATTGTTCTCACCTTCCAACCGGGCAATTTCTTTCCCCAGACTTAAGAGCTCTTCGGATTTCGGTGAAGCTTTGTGCCAAACCGCTTGTCCATCATCTGTTTTCCCACCATTGACGGTCTCAAGAAGATTCTCCAGCAGCCGCAAATTGCCGTTAAAACGGATTTTGAGTTCTTCTAACTGCTGCGCTTTTTCGCAGCGTTCAGAATATTCGGCAATATCTTTTACCTCATACTGGGCCAGCTTTTTTTCCAGCTCCCGCATAATTCCGCGGCGTTGCTCAAAGAGCACTTCATAACCGGCCTGGTGCCGCGAGTGCTGAACAATGATTAATTCCCCTTCGTTTTGTAGTTGTTCTAACTCTTTCTGGTTACGAACAACTTTTTTATAAAAGCTGTCAAAACTGGGGCCGTCTTTTAGTTGATACTTTGCCAGGATTTCATCCTGAATGGGAATTAATTGTTTTTCTCTTAGAATCTGCCGTTTTTTAAGGGTTGCCGAAACCCCAAAGCTCAGTCCCACTACACCGACAATTGCCAGGGTCACGCCCAGGGTTAAAGACAGGTTTTCGATTCCCTGATTACTTCCCATCAACCCCATATTGGCAAGCCCCACCAGTCCCATTCCCACCAGGGTTACCAGGGTAGCAATGATGTTGATGATAATGTTTGATTTTTTATCGACGGCTTCTACTTCACCTTGCTCTTTTTTATAAAGCTCATAATCTTCGGTAATTCCTTCTAAGGTATGACCCGCCAGAGCACTGCGCTTTGCGGCTTCTTTCTGCCTAATCGCTTTGAGATGTTCAGAGGCGTCGGCCATTTCTTTTTCGATGTAGTCCATCTGATCGCCAAGCCGTTCGCCCTGATTTTTAATGGCTTTTAAGCCCTCCAGAATCTTGTAACTGTAGTCTTCAAAAACCTGGTCTTCTTTGATGATTTTTGACAGACGATTATTTTCTTTTTCAAGTTTATTGATCTTTTCATAGCTTTGCAGCAGCTCTTTTTTTCGTTTAACCACCGATTCCTGGCTCAAATACTCATTTTCCGCTTCAATGCGTTTCATGATCTTTTGATTCCGGGTAATCTTTTCCTGATTTTCGGCCACCTTGGCATAGGCGGCTTCGGCTTCTTTTAATAATTCCTTTAGTTCATCCCGTTCCCTAATCGCCGTACCAATTCTTGACTTACTCTGACCGGAACGACCAATCTGATTCTTTTTTTCTTCCAGTCGTCGGACGATCCCTTTAAAATTAATTTCGATGCCGCTGGAATTCTGCATTTCGATATAGGAATCCCGGATTTCATCCTGATGGTTCCCGGATTCGTAGTCATGGAGGTTCTGACGCATATTGACAGTATTATTGTAAACAACGGTGGTCATCCCGGTGTTTCCCAGAGGCAGATGCTGGCGGATGACGCCATCGTATTTAAATTGATCATTAATTATTTTTCCGGTACGATTATCGTAAATGAATAAGGAGTCTTTGGCTCTTAGAAAATTCCGCTCCAGGCGGATTTCGCGGTCATCCATCTCATAAACCAGCGCACCGCTGTAATCAAATTGATTCCAGGGCATATATTTTTCATATTCTTCGCTGTAGGTTTTCTTTTTACGGTAGGGTTTATAAAACCCAAAAAACATCCCCTGAATAAAGGTCTGAACGGTTGTTTTCCCGGCTTCGTTTTTCCCATAAATCAGATTGAGTCCCGGTTTGAGCGTAAGTGTCTGGTCTTTAAATTTTCCAAAGGCCTTAATTGACAAGGTTTTTATTTGCATTATAAAACCCCCTCACTAATCATCGCTTCAATGCTATAAATGATTGCCTTCTTCCGGATTTCCGGTTCTTCTATTTTTTCCAGTTCGCTAAGAATCTGACCAATCGGGTTATGCTTATTTTCCCGGATCAGCAGTTCCAGATCAATATCCGGCTCTAAATCGGCCGTGTCGGTTTCAATGTAATAAAAGGATTCTTCTAGATCATCATTGATCCAATCCATTTGTATTTCCGGGTTAATGTAGCCGCTAAAGCGGATACGGTAGTAATTTTTTAGACGATTTGTTTCGCTATCGCAGTCAATCGCTTTTTTTATAATATCCTGATAAGAATCTTCCGGGGAAATCTGAATTTCGATGGTTTCATACTTCCGTGAATCGAGGGGATTAAACCCACTGCTAGTAATAAAGGTCTGGTTGACATAATCGTTATCCACCTGGGAGATTAAAAATCCCCGTTCTCCTGTTTCACCAAAATTAAGGGGCACTGGTGATCCGCAGTAAGCGACGCCCCCCGGCGTCAGCCCCGGTTTATGAATGTGTCCCAATGCGATAAAGTCAAACCCCTTCTTCTCAACCATTCTTAAATCAATGGGCAGATAATGACTTTGACTGGCAACTTCGCCATGGGCCATTAAGATATTATAGCGGGTGTCATTTAGCTTAATACTATTAAAAGAGCGCTCGGGAAAGGCCCGATACTCGTTTTTTACCCAGGACATGCCATAGATTTCAGTATTGAGTTCTTTGATGTAAACGGACCGAAAGACATCTTCTTTAAAGATGTAGACGTTGCTGGACCATTCCACTTTCTTGTAGGGTGAGCTGTCGCCGTGGTAATCATGGTTTCCGCTGATCATAACCACCCAGGTTTTATCAAGACTCGCCAATCCTTCAGCGGCTCGTTTTATATCCATGGTCAGAACATTGACACTGTCAAATAAATCTCCGGCAATAAGCAGAAGCGGTACGCCCTCTTCTTTAACATATGCAATCATCTCGTCAAAGGCTTTCCATAATTCTTTTCTTTTATTTTTACCGTAATAGTTTCCTTGCTGCAAAAAGGTAAAGGGGCGACCTAAATGAAAATCTCCGGTATGTACAAAGCGTGTCAGCATCCTCTTTGCCTCCTCATCTATAAATTTTTTTATTTTAGGGTTTCTGACAATTGTCGGCAACACCTTACTTTAGTTTGTTTTACGATTATTATCTTCTAACTGATTTTTTATTATATCATCTTTTGACAAATGTTACATTTAATTTTTCTTAGAATTAATGATTTCATCGCTTTCGAGAAGTGAATAGAGGGTCGGAGTCAAGGAAAATGTCTGGAGCGCATTATTTACTTCGGCGAGGGCCTGCGCTTTTCGTTTTTCTGTGACGGTGGTTTTTTTGGCCCGGATCAGGATATTTTTAGGGGTATGAGCCAGATCCACAAATTCCAGCAGCGAAACTTTGTAGCCGCACGCTTCTAAAAGACTGCCCCGGATGGCATCGGTGATCAGGGCGGCGGTTCGTTCTTTGATGATGCCATATTTTGTCAACAGACTCAGTTGTTCGGTTTTTATTTGGGCATTTAGTTCGTGCTGGCAGCAGGGTACCGAAAAAATCAGTTTGGCATTCCACTTAATGGCATTGTACAGGGCATAATCAGTGGCGGTGTCGCAGGCATGAAGGGTGATAATCATATCGACCGGAAAGGTGGTTTGATAGGTATCGATATTCCCCAATTCAAAGCTAAGATGGTCGTAACCGTATTTCCTGGCACTCACGTTGCAGCGGTCAATGACATCACGCTTTAAATCCAGGCCGACGATGCGTACATTGAGATTTTTTATTTCGGTGAGATAATGGTATAAAATAAAGGTCAGATAGGATTTTCCGCAGCCAAAGTCGATGACATTGAGCTCGGTTCCCGGGTCAAAATTTTTAATTTCGTCGTCGATGATTTCCACAAAACGATTAATTTGACGGAATTTATCGTACATCGTCTTAACGACCTTGCCTTCTTTGGTGAAGATCCCCATATCGACCAGTGGCTTTATGACGGTACCTTCCGAAAGAATATAGTTTTTTTCGCGGTTATGGGTTAAGGCTTTTTCCGGGGCTTCCTTGACGGCTTTTTTAGTCACCGATGGTCGCCCCTTTTTGCTGATTTGAATGATATATTCATACTGATCATCCCAGCCGTTATACTGCAAAAATTCATTTTCCAGGGCTTGACCAAGGAAATCTTTAAACTGTTCAAGGGAAAGATTATCATTAAACACCTGGGTAGCTGTGAACTTTTCCAGATGATAGACTTCCTTTATTTGACTAATAACGATTTTTTTATAGTCACTCGTTTTTGACTTTGGTTTGCTGAGGGTGATCTTATAAATTTGGGGATTAAAACAAGCCTCAACTGCTGATATCAAACTGTTCATTAATTTACCTCGTATTTTTCTTATTGTCAATATCCTATCACGGGTTGGATAAAATTTATAGCTGGATTTGATTGTTTCGCAAAAAAATACCGGAATATCCTTTCGGACATTCCGGTATTTCAGACTGGTGGATATCGAACTAACTGAGTACCGACACCCTTATAATATGATGCTTGTTTATGCACCCATAAACATGGCCATATCTGCATCAACTGAGTCGATGCCGCCGATACCAAAGGTATTGACCAGGACATTAGCAACATTTGCCGATAAGAATGCTGGTAAGGTTGGTCCCAGATGGATGTTTTTCACACCCAGATGAAGCAGCGCCAATAAAACAATGACAGCTTTTTGTTCATACCAGGCAATATTGTAGGCAATCGGCAATTCATTAATGTCATTGAGTTCGAACACTTCTTTTAGTTTTAAGGCGATCAGGGCCAATGAATAGGAATCGTTGCATTGTCCAGCATCAAGAAGTCTGGGAATCCCGCCAATATCGCCGAGATCCAACTTATTGTAGCGATATTTTGCACAACCCGCGGTTAAGATGACGGTATCTTTTGGCAGTTTTTCGGCAAATTCGGTATAGTAATCCCGGGATTTCATCCGACCATCGCAACCTGCCATAACAAAGAACTTTTTGATGGCGCCGGATTTAACCGCATCGACAACCTTATCGGCCAGGGCGAATACCTGTTCATGGGCAAAACCGCCGACAATTTTCCCCGTTTCGATTTCGGTTGGTGCCTTTAAGCGTTTGGCCATTTCAATGACTTTTGAAAAGTCTTTTCTACCACTTGCATCCGCTTCAATATGAGTGCAGCCGGGATGGCCGGAGGCACCGGTGGTGAAGATTCGGCTCCGAACTTCATCACTTTTTGGTGGTACAATACAGTTGGTAGTAAACAAGATGGGTCCGTTAAAGGATTTAAATTCTTCAAGCTGTTTCCACCAGGCATTTCCATAGTTCCCAACAAAGTTGTCATATTTTTTAAAGGCTGGATAGTAATGGGCCGGTAACATTTCACTATGGGTATAAACATCTACCCCAGACCCCTTGGTCTGCTCCAATAGCTGCTCGAGATCAGCCAGGTCATGGCCAGAGATTAAAATAGCGGGATTCTTTTTAACCCCAATATTAACTTCGGTGATTTCGGGATTGCCATATTTCCCGGTATTGGCACCATCCAGAAGGGCCATGGCGGTGACTCCGAACTGGCCAGTTTTTAAGGTCAGTGCGACCAGATCTTCAACGGACAGTTTATCATCCAAAGTTTTGGCCATGGCTTCATAAATAAAGCCATATATGCTCAGGTCTTCTTTCCCAAGATTGAGGGCATGCTCAGCGTAGGCAGCCAGTCCCTTAACCCCGTAGGTAATTAGTTCTCTGAGTGAGCGGATATCTTCATTTGCGGTGGCTAACACCCCAACATTTGCTGCTTTTGCAGTCATTTCTGCTTTTGTAGCGGTTTTAAAACGGGCGGCATCATGAAGTGCCGAGACATTTATTTTTTTGCTCTTTTGCTCTTTATTCAAACCCAACAGTTTCTTGAAAAAGCCGGGTGAATTCTTTTTATTGGCAGCATCGACCATATCGCGTAACTGATTTCTCAGATTTATCATTTTCTTTATTTCTTTGACAAAGGCATCCGCATCAAAGTTTGCATTCGTGATCGTCATAAACAGGCTTCTTAACACCTCATGGTTTACTTCTCCCAATTCTTTGGCTTCCAGCTCGCCTTTTACAACGATTTCTGAAATCCCTTTGACGGTATAGATCAGGAGATCCTGAAGTTTTGCAACCTCTTCACTTTTCCCACAAACCCCTTTGACACTGCATCCGGCTCCCTTTGCTGCTTCCTGACACTGGTAACAAAACATACTCATACTATTGTTCTCCTTAAAATTTTATTTCATCATAACCGTTAAGTCTGAAAAATTTATCCGGTATCGCTACCGCGTTGGTATGTTGCTATTATATCCGGTAGTTGTGGTTATAGCCGTTGCAAATGCAACAGTTTTGATTGTTTTTAAAGAATAAAAAAAACACCTTTCGGTGTTTTCTTTATTACTCGCTTTTGCTATCGTTTGTCTGAATATTCTTATTTTTATAAAAAATACAGCCGGTTTCTTTGTAGGGATTTTTTAATACGTCCATATCCGGACATCGTCCGCTGACATTAAAACCACAGTTTAAATAAGAACATGCATTTTTTTCTTTTGATTCCATTTGCTCTGCTCCTCATTCGTTTTGACGCGATCGTGTCGCGTCGTTTTAGTTAATATTAACTGGTTAATATTAGCTGCGTGTAATTATATCAGTTACTCAACGCCTACTCAAGAGCTTATTGCACCTTAATTATTGCCGACGGTTAACAAAACAGTCGTTTAAGTAAACAATCACCTTCCTATATCGTGATTTATACCCGGGTATCGGTAAAGCCGTTCTCATATTCGTAGCATGAGGGCGGTTTTTAATTTTAAGTTTAGTCGCAAGAAAAGCCTAATCGTTTATTTACTGAAAAAAACAGGCATGGTAATGGGCCCAATCTTAAAACAAGTGACATCTTTTTCCGACTAACTCCATTTATCAATTAGAAAGGAAGGTGAGTAAGTATGGCAGATACATTACTGTATCAAGTGCACATCGAAAATGAAGGTTGGAGCGCTTGGGTTCAGGAAGGGCGCTTAGCGGGAACAGTCGGCCAGGGGCTACGAATCGAAGCAATTCGAACCCAGGGCGTTGCGCGATATCGTGTCCACGTTGAGAACATCGGCTGGATGGATTGGGTTCAGGAAGATGAGATTGCCGGTACCGTTGGTAGGGGCTTAAGAATTGAAGCAATTGAAATAGAATGCGAAAGCCTGAACTATCAGGTTCATGTACAGAATGTTGGTTGGTTAGATTTCGCCAGAAATGGAGAAACGGCAGGAACGACTGGCGGTGGTTTGAGAATTGAAGCAATACGCCTACTTAAATCAGATGAACCGATAAGCGTGGACGATCATCGATCCACCTTTACGATTGCACCAGCTCCGATCCCTGTACCTACGCCAGAACCAGTACCCGCTCAACCGGCTCAGGGAAGAAAGTCAGGGAAGGTGTACCTTGCTGTCGGTCACGGCACCCAATCGAACGGCGTCTGGGACTCTGGCTGCGTGGACGGGAATTACACGGAAGCTGGTCTGATGCTAGCGATCGGGAAGGAGGCAGCAGCCAGACTAAGAGCGCTGGGCTTTACAGTATTAACGGATGCTGATACTGATAACGACAAAAACATTGCCGCCTGTGTCGCTCAGGCGAATTCATGGGGGGCTGATGTTTACGTATCGCTGCACTGTGATTATAATAAAGCCCCGTCCGGGACGCTGCCAATTGTCTACCCAGGGAGTGGCGCCGGAATCCAGATTGCAAACTGCCTGATTGCTTCAGCTCAAGTTCGTATCGGACTCAGTACCCGTGGCGTGATCCAGCGAGACGATTGGGAAGTTGCCGACACCGGCATGACCGCTTGCATCTTTGAGACTGGCGGTATTCGTCCGGATATCGGATTACTGACCAATGCTTCAGCATTTGGTGAGGTCGTTGCACAAGGCATTTACGATTGGTTTTAAAATTGTGGTCACTCTTCGGGGTGGTCTTTTTTAGTTTCCCCTACTCTGCCCCGCCCTATCAAGGTACCACAAAAGAACCACAAAAGTACCTCTATTAGCTTCGGAAATCTTAGGATGATTTTTTGACAATAAAAAAACAGAGCCTTCAAACGGCTCTGTTATGCGCTATTATTGGTGCTCCCTCAGAGACTCGAACTCTGGACACCCTGATTAAGAGTCAGGTGCTCTAGCCAACTGAGCTAAGGGAGCGATAGTGGTGCCGAAGGCGGGACTCGAACCCGCACGTGATCACTCACAACGGATTTTGAGTCCGTCACGTCTGCCAATTCCATCACTTCGGCGTAAAAATAAAGATTATCCTGTTTTTTAACTTGCTTCTGAATACTAAACTCTTCAA
>NZ_JAXQGA010000009.1:35589-169410 GCF_034438075.1 Acetobacterium sp. K1/6
CTTCGGCGTAAAAATAAAGATTATCCTGTTTTTTAACTTGCTTCTGAATACTAAACTCTTCAACTAAGCGATTCACAGGACACTGTCATACATAATAGCACAGCTTAAAAAAAAAATCAAACATTATTTTTAATTTTAAATTATTTTGTAAAAATGAAAACACGACAAAATATTATCTTGTTTTTTTCAATTTATGGGGTACTATAGGTAAATAGCGGATTGGTTATTAACAAAGAACTTAATGCCCTTTCCCGTAATCCTATTTCCAGAAAGCAAGGTGAAGTGATGAGTATGTTTGAAAACCATAAAACAATCGCTTATAAGGAATTCAGAGAGTTTGTAAATGAGTCGGTTCTTGAATTAATCAAGAAAACAAGCGATAAAAAATGCAACGGCTGTATTGATTTTATATTTGATGAAGAAACCTCCACGGGGCATTGCGAGGCACTGGAAACCACCTGGCCGGTTAAAAACCCCGCCGCCGTTCAACGATTGACTGATTGCTATATTTGTGATCTGAAAGCCATGAAATAATAAATTGTAACACCGATTATCCGATCGGTGTATTTTTTTCCTACTTTTTCGTCGTTCTTATTTAATCGTTCTTTAAGTAGTAGGCTTTTTCTATTCTCTGACAACATTCTTCGGTCGACCAGGTTTCTGTTGAAATTTTAAAATCACAGACATCGTAATAAGCCTGCCGCTCGGCCAACAATTGTCTAATTCGTAGCAGCGGATCTTCACATCTTAGTAACGGTCTGGTATTATCGTCTTTAACTCGACCATAGATCGTTTCCGGCTGGGCTGACAGACTTACCACAAAAGCCTGTTCAGACAATAATTTGCGGTTTCTTTTGAATAAAATAATTCCACCACCAGTAGAGATCACCCGATGCTCCATGGATAAAGCCTTCTTTAACGCTTCATGCTCGGCATCACGAAAGGTGTCTTCCCCGAATTGGCTAAAAATTTCAGCTATTTCGATACCCATATTTGCGACCACCATGGCATCGGTATCGATAAAATCATATTCCAGTTCCCGGGCCAGCATCGGGCCGAGGGTGGATTTTCCGGTTGCCATAAACCCAATCAGGGCAATGGATTTTTTTTTGCTGTTCATCTTATTCCTTCCTCTAATCGTTTTTTTTCAATAATAGTTTTTTTCCAAAGACTGGATCTGGAAAAATCCCCGTCCATAGTTCAAAAGCCAGCAACCCCTGGTACAAAAGCATGTCCAAACCATTTTGAGTTTCGGCGCCGATTTCTTTCGCCTCTTTTAGCAGTTGCGTCACCGGTGGACTGTAGATCATATCATAAACTAATAACTCTTTTCTAAGCAGTTCTTTAGGCAGCGGCGATTGTTGTGCCGACTCTGCCATCCCCACACTGGTTCCATTGACCACCACCATCGCTTCATCGACAGCTTTTTTTAGCGCCTCTGGTGCCATGGAAATGGCCTGTGCTTTCCCCGGCCAGCTCTCATTAATCAAATTTGCCAATTCTTTTGCTTTTTCTTCCGTGCGATTGGCGATGATGACTTTTTTGATTCCCCAATCGGCCAAGGCCATGGCCACTGATTTAACGGCTCCCCCACACCCTAAAATCAGAATGGTTAGTGTCTCTTTGGGGATTTTACTAACTCTTTTTTCAATCGATTTGATAAAACCAAACCCATCGGTATTATAACCCACCATTTTTTTATCACAATAAACCACCGTATTGACCGCACCAATTTTTTCGGCCAGGGGGTCCAAATAGTCCAGCGCTTCTATGATGTCGATCTTATGCGGTTTAGTCACATTTAATCCCCCAAAGTTCATCAGTCTAAGTCCGTCCACCAGTTTTTTTAAATCCTCAGACTTGACCGCAATTGGGAGGTATAGCGCATCCACACCGGTTTCTTTAAATAATCCGTTGTGTAATTGGGGGGATAAACTTTGGGCGATCGGGTCGCCGATGACGGCATATATTTTCGTATCAACTGAAATCTTCATTCGCGCACTCCTTAATTCTTTTCGATTTATTTGCATTGTAACACAGCTTGGATATCTGGTAAATAATCACAGACATCCTTCTTCTTATTTTTTTATTATTATGCCTTTATTGGATAAAGTCTTTGCGCCTCATCATTCCTGTGTTATAATCTCTAAGGAAAAAAAAGATCGGAGGAAATATTTTGGAGAGTCGAAGAATTATACAAGTGGAGGAAAAGGTGCCCTTTAAAATGCTGGTGCCGTTAAGCTTGCAGCATATGTTTGCCATGTTTGGTGCATCCGTTTTAGTGCCCTTCCTCTTTGGCATCAACCCGGCCATTGTCCTTTTTATGAATGGTGTAGGTACGCTATTATTTATGTTTATCACCAAGGGGAAGGCCCCGGCTTATCTGGGTTCCAGTTTTGCCTTTTTAGCACCAGCCGGCATTGTTATTGCCACCTGGGGTTATTCTTATGCACTCGGCGGTTTCGTGGTCGTTGGTTTATGCGGCTGTATCCTGGCTGGAATTATTTATAAGTTCGGGATTGAGTGGATCAACGTGGTGCTCCCCCCTGCGGCCATGGGTCCGGTGGTGGCACTAATTGGTCTGGAATTAGCCGGCACGGCTGCCAGCACCGCTGGTATTGTCAGCAGCACCAGTTATGTCCTTGATGAAGCTTCCGGCCTTTATGAACAAGTGGTTACTGCCATCGTTCCTGAAAATGTCATTGTTTTTCTGGTTACCCTGGCCTTTGCGGTTTTTGGATCGGTTATGTTTAAGAAATTTCTGGCAGTTATTCCCATCCTGATCGCCATTGTTGCCGGTTACCTAGCTGCTCTGATTACTGGTGTGGTTGGCCCTGCTACCTTTGCTGCGGTGGCTGAGGCACCCTGGTTTTCATTACCAAACTTCCAGCTCCCACAATTTAATTTAGAAGCGATTATTATCATTTTGCCCGTTCTTTTGGTTATTGCTTCTGAGCACATTGGTCACCAGATTGTCACGAGCAAGGTCGTCGGACGAGATCTCTTGAAAGATCCGGGTTTACACCGTTCTTTATTTGCGGATAATTTTTCGACGATGTTATCTGGTTTTATTGGTTCCGTACCAACCACTACTTATGGCGAAAATATCGGCGTGATGGCCGTCACCAAGGTCTACTCGGTTCAGGTTATTGCCGGTGCTGCGATTATTTCAATCATTTGCTCGTTTGTCGGTAAATTATCGATGCTGATCTCCACCATTCCCGGCCCGGTCATCGGCGGAATTTCCTTCCTTTTATATGGGATGATCGGTGCTGCCGGGATCCGTATTCTAGTTGATGCTCAGGTTGATTATGGCAAATCCCGTAATCTGGCCCTGACTTCAGTGGTCTTCGTGGTGGGATTATCCGGCATCGCCGTTAACTTTGGCACAATCCAACTCAAAGGCATGGTTCTGGCCGCCGTTATCGGGATGATTCTAAGCCTTATCTTCTTTATCCTGGACAAACTAAAGCTGACCAATGACCGCGATGAAGAACATCTATATGACCAACCCTAGGTCACTGATAAATTACGGTTTGCGGGCGGGTACTACCCGCCCCTACGAACTGATCATGATGATCAGTTCAGACTGTCTCAAAAGATAACCCAGTACCGACAGTTGTTACATCATGTTGTACGCATCGGAGCGGACATGGCATCGCCTGTCCGATTCCGCGGCGAACAACAAATTAACAATTGATCGGTACGGTAGTTTATTGACAACTTCAACTGATCAGGATGATCAGTTTTTTTATGGCCGCTGCTGGTTGTAAAAAAGCGCGATTTCTATTATACTGGTAGTAATAAGTAACTCAAAAAACGAATCGATGATAGAAACAGAAGGGTGACCCATGAAAAATGATATGAAAATTGCGGTCTTAATTGACGCAGATAATGTATCGGATAAATATATCAAGTATATTTTTGATGAAATCTCCAACCTTGGCATGCCCACCTTTAAGCGCATCTACGGTGACTGGACCAAACCTCAACTGGGGTCCTGGAAAACAGTATTACTAAACTACTCCATTACCCCCATTCAACAATATAGTTACACCACCGGAAAAAACGCTACCGATGCAGCTTTAATCATTGACGCCATGGATATTCTTTATTCCAATAACGTCGATGGATTCTGCATTGTCTCCAGCGACAGTGACTTTACCCGGCTGGCGACCCGACTCCGGGAAGCGGGTATGTACGTGGTAGGAATGGGCGAGAAGAAAACGCCCACCCCCTTTATCTCAGCCTGTGAAAAATTTAAATATCTGGAAGTTCTGGCCAGTGATCCCGACACCACCGCTGCCGAGGCGGAACAATCTGAAAGCATTCCCAACGGTAAACTAAGTACTCATAAAGAAGGCATGGCCAATAAAAAGGAACTCATTCAGTCACTTAAAACCATCATCACCGAAAGTTCCGATGAAGATGGTTGGGCAAATCTGGGGGAGGTTGGGTCCCGACTTAATAACCGCTATCCGGATTTTGACACCCGGAATTATGGTCACTCAAAACTGCGCCCGCTAATTTTATCCTTGCATCAATTCGAAATCGAAGCCCGCCGAACCAGCAAAAACCAGAATTCCCATTACGTCGTTCGAAACAAAGCGAAGCAAAGGTAATCTGATGCTGGTCTATCTTCTTGAAAACGCTACCTTTACATCGGCATCCCTTGAGCAGATCGACAAAAAGAATCACCTGATCCATCTCTGTCTGCTTGACTTCCAGTCTCTTCCGGCAGTCAGCGGCCGCCTGGGAATCAGCGACCGACTTGTTGATGAATGCCTGAATAATCGATCATCAAAGCTTGATAGCTACGACGGCTACGATTTTATTACGCTGAACCTTCCTATGACCATCGCTCAAGATTATAAGCCAAAACGTATTGGTATTTACTTCCGATTGGATTTACTGGTTTTTGTATCCGATCGAATTGATTTTATTAATGACATTGTCGTCACCAGCCAAACCGAGGGGATTAAGATTCAGAGCCTGGGTAAATTTTTTCATTTGTTTTTTGATAAAATCACGATTGATGATCGGGAGGTACTGGTATCCATTGAAGAGGAGATTACCAGTCTAGAGGAGGAATTTATTGTCTCTATTAAAGATGATCTGGTTGATTACCTTGTTACCTTCCGGAAGCGACTTCTCAACCTTAAGCAGTATTATGAACAGCTCGTTGAAATATCCGAAGCCATCGAAGAAAATGAAAATAACCTGATTGATAAGAAAGAACTGCGCTATTTTAAAATTCTCACTAATCGGGTCAATCGGCTCTTTACTAATGTGTTGAACCTCCGGGATTATGGTACCCAAGTCCGGGAAGCCTACCAGGCCCAGTTGGACATTAACTTAAATAAAGTCATGAAAATTTTCACTGTGGTTACTTCCATTTTTCTGCCCTTGACGCTAATTGTCGGCTGGTACGGCATGAACATCATGATGCCGGAGTTTCATTGGGAATACGGTTATCCTTTCGTGATTGTTTTATGTGTTGTCGTGGTGATGGGTACACTGTTGTATTTCAAAAAAAACAAGTGGTTTTAGGACCACTTGAGGTTGTCACTAAACTACCGTACCGACTAATTGTTAATCTGTTGTTCGCTGCGGAATCGGACAGGCTATCGCCGTGTCCGCTCCGATGCGTACAACATGATGTAACAATTATCGGTACTGGGTTATCTTTTTTTACAATCATGACAAGTGGTTTTAGGACCACTTGTTTTTTTAGCCAATTTACTCTTCCCACAAATAATTCAGGATCTTGAAAGACAGCCGTTAGGAAAATCGGAATCTGCTAAACTGATATCCAGGGTTCTAGCCCGGTAGCTATGTCAAAAAACGCTTGCATTATTATTCGGCATGTTGTATCATACCCACATGGTGGCATCATTAAGAGCTGCACATGAATAACGCATAAAAACTAGATTAAAAATTAAAAAACCTGCTCTAATCCCTGGTGATAGAGACTGAATAAAGCGATACTTTTTTTTGCATTTTATAATGTAATGATAGGTCTTTTTGCAGTTGTTTATTTTCAGCGCAGAGGACCTTTTTTCTTTGCGCAAATTTAAACTGCTGCCTTCCGGTTGTGTCAACCCGAGTACCGACAACCCGAATTTTCAACAGCCACAGGTTTGCGTGTCATGTGTTTCTCTGCTCTTTGCGGTCATAGCCAAATACTACTAACAGGTGAAACGCATGAAAATCGGATTTATTGGTGCCGGTAAAGTCGGCACCGCCATGGGTATTTTTTTTACACAAAATAGTCTGACCCTATCGGGTTACCTAAGCCGCAGCGAGACCTCCTCTCAATGCGCGGCCAAAGCGACTGACTCCGCTATTTTTTTCGACCTTCCCAGCCTTATCACCGCAAGTGAAGTGATTTTTATCACCACTGGCGATGATCAGATTCCTGCGGTTATCAATCAACTCGTCCAAGCTGCCTGCTTAACCGAGCGTCATACTCTTGTCCATACCAGCGGCGCTCTGTCCACCGATCTTTTTGATCCACTTTCAGCTTCAGGGTGCGGTTTGTGTTCGCTTCATCCGATCATGAGTTTTTCTGATCCCCTTACTGCCGCAAAAAACTTAAAGCAAACGGTTTTTACCCTCGAAGGCAATGACAAGGGTCTGGCCGCTGTACAAAAAATCCTTAAGCTCACCGGCAATCCCTATTCCGTGATTGACAAGGGCGATAAGGTGCTCTACCATGCCGCTGCCTGTATCCTCTCCAACTATCTGGTGACTCTGATTGACTCGGGTTTTTTACTGCTTAAGAACACCGGAATTGCCGACGACGAAATCACCCGAGCCTTTATGCCGCTGATGACCGCTACGCTGGGAAATATCGAAAAATCTGGAACGGTCAATGCTCTCACCGGCCCTCTGGTTCGGGGCGATGAAAACACCATCGCCAAACACACCGAAGCGATTAAGACGCAAACCCCGGAATTTCTGGCGCTCTACCAGACCATGGGTTTAGCGACCATTGAGATGATCAAAGACAAACGGATTGATGGTGACACCTATGATCATTTGAAAAATCGACTAAAATAAAAAAATAAAGGAAGTAACTAATGAAAAGCAAATTTACTGTCAGCTCTTTTTTACTAGCCAAAGCAAATCGGGAAAAAATCACGATGCTAACGGCCTATGATTATTCAATGGCCAAAATTGTCAACGATGCCGGCATTGATGCGATTCTGGTGGGCGATTCTCTGGGGATGGTGGTTCAGGGCTATGAATCGACCCTGGAAGTAACCATGAACGACATGGTGTACCATTGCAAAGCCGTTGCCCGGGGTGCCGAAAACGCCCTGATTGTCGGCGATATGCCCTTTTTATCCTATCACATTTCGGTTGAAGACGCCGTTCGCAATGCCGGCCGGTTGATTCAGGAAGGTAAGGCTCACGCCGTCAAACTTGAAGGCGGTATCGATCAGGTTGACAATGTCAAGGCCATTGTCAAGGCTCAGATTCCGGTCATGGGACATATCGGTCTGACGCCCCAGTCGGTTAACATGTTCGGCGGATTTAAGGTTCAGGGCAAGGATATTACAAAGGCTCAGAAAGTCATTGATGATGCTCTGGCACTGGAAGCAGCGGGCGTTTTTGCGATTGTCCTGGAAGGGATTCCGGAAAAATTGGCGACCCTGATTACTAAACAAATATCCGTTCCCACGATCGGCATCGGTGCCGGTCGCTACTGCGACGGTCAGGTGCTGGTAATTCATGATCTACTGGGGATGTACTCTGGTCAATCGCCGAAGTTTTCCAAGCGCTATGCGGCACTGAATGCGACCATTCAAGAGGCTGTCAAGAACTATGTCACCGAGGTAAAGACGGCTCAGTTCCCGGAAGCAAAGCATACCTTCACTATTGATGATGACATCATCAATGAATTGCAGCAATAAACCATGAAGATTGCCAAAACAATAACGGAACTAAAGACTTATCTTGAAGCTATTGGTGGCGATAAAACGATCGGTTTTGTCCCGACCATGGGCTATCTTCACGACGGTCATCTTTCGCTAATCAAAGCCGCGCATGCACATAATGACGTAACTGTCTTGAGTATCTTTGTCAACCCCACCCAGTTTGCCCCGGGTGAGGATCTGGATGCCTACCCCCGCGATTTTTTAAGAGATTCCCGTCTTGCCGAAGCTGCCGGAACCGATCTATTGTTTTTTCCTGATCCGGCCGAGATCTACCCGGCGGGTGCTTCCACCTTTGTGGAAGTCGAGGGTGAGATCACCAAAAAACTCTGCGGTCAGTCCCGACCGACTCATTTTAAAGGTGTGACGACCGTGGTGACGATCCTTTTTAACCTCATCAACCCCAACATCGCTTACTTTGGCCAGAAGGATGCCCAACAGGTGGCAGTGATTAAAAAAATGGTCCGGGATTTACATCTGCCTGTCCAGATTGCGGTCTGTCCGATTGTCCGGGAAGCGGATGGTTTGGCGATGAGTTCCCGAAATGTGCTGCTGCATCCGAAGGAACGAAAACAGGCTCTGGTTCTCAGTCAATCGCTGGCTGCGGCTAAGGCCCTTTATCAAGCTGGCGAACGCTCAGTCAAAATTTTAACCGCAGTCATTGTCAACCACATCAATTCGATGCCCCTTACTCATATTGATTATGTTGAAATCCTGGACTTTGAAACCCTGGCAAACATTGAGACCATCACATCACCAACCCTGGCAGCCGTGGCGGTTCGCTTTGAGAAAACCCGGCTGCTTGATAATATCATTTTAGATTAAGAGGTAATTTATGTATATCACCCTATTTAAGTCAAAACTCCATCGGGCAACAGTCACTGAGGCTGACCTCAATTATGTCGGTAGCATCACCATCGATGCAAAGCTGCTGGAACAAGCCGATATTCTTCCCGGCGAAAAGGTTCAGGTGGTCAATGTCAATAACGGTGAACGCTTTGAAACCTATACAATTGTGGGTAAACGGAGCAGCGGTATTATTTGTGTCAATGGTGCTGCGGCGCGACTGGTTCATAAGGGCGATAAGGTGATCATCATCGCCTATGCGATGATGGACCGGAAAGAAGCGCTCAACTTTAAACCTCGGGTTCTAATTCTGGATGATGACAATCATGTGACCGCACTTAAGGATCATGAGGTTCATGGCCAGAGTCATTAGTTCTCAAACATTCATTCTTAATAAAGTTTCGACAACAAAGCCAGGTATGAATAATCATACCTGGCTTTGTTGTCGGTACTGGGTTATCTTTTTTTGACAGTCTGAGCGAGCTATAATTTTTCATACCTCGCTTTAAGTTTATTCCGTAACGCCGGTATTTATAATCCCATTAATACTTCAACCTCATGATTTATTTTATCATTGACCAGGTTGATAACATTTCTGGTAGAGACGATTCCATCTACTGAGATGATTTTAACGCCTTTATTGACCGCATCTGGATTTTTTACGTTTATGTGATAGTTTGTTTCCTGGTAGCGATAGCAAATTTGATATTCTTTCAATGTTCTGGGAATACAGGGGTCCATAACAATGGTCTCACCATTTTTCTGGAAACCCAGAATGTATTCAAGACCCGCCCGATACATCCAACCGGCCGCACCGGTATACCAGGTCCAACCGCCTCGACCGGTATGTGGATAGGTGGAATAGACATCGGCTGCCACCACGTAGGGCTCTACCTTATAACGGGTATAGTCCCGCATGTTGGTGGTGTGATTAATCGGGTTAATCAGTTCAAACAGCTCCCAGGCTTTATCGCCATCGCCCAGTTTGGCAAAGGCAATGATGGCCCAGGCCGCTGCATGAGTGTATTGTCCGCCATTTTCACGAACTCCCGGAATATAGCCCTTGATGTATCCGGGTTCTAGTTCAGACTGATCAAAAGGCGGTGTCAGCAGCTTAATCAGGCCGTCTTCACGGCTAACCAGATAATCATCCAGTGACTTCATCGCAGTAAGGGACCGTCCGGCTTCTCCGGCTCCGGAAATAACCGACCAGCTTTGAGCAATGGAGTCGATTTTACACTCACTGTTCCCAGCCGACCCCAATACATCGCCATTGTCGAAATAAGCCCGGCGATACCAGCTCCCATCCCAGGCTGTTTTTTCAATGGCCGCCATCATTTTCACTTTAACACTTTCATATTTTTGGGCCAGTTCCAGGTCGCCCTTTTCTTTACAAATAGGCATAAACAGGTCCAGATTGGCAATCAGGAACCAGCCTAACCAGACACTTTCACCTTGGCCCTTATTACCAACGGTGTTCATTCCGTCATTCCAGTCCCCGGAGCCCATCAGCGGCAGTCCATGTTCTCCAAATTTCAGGGAAATTTCAAGGGCCTGCAGACAATGTTCATACAAAGAAGCTGTGGTTTTAATTTTCCAGGGAACACCGCATTTTTCATCTTCAAATTCACCTAGTTCCGGCTCTTCGATAAAATTCACATCTTCTTCTAAAATTTGGTGATCGCCGGTGATGCGGATGTACTCGGCGGTGACATAAGGCAACCATAATCGATCATCCGAAAAATGGGTCCGGGTTCCCAAACCCAGGGGCTCATGCCACCAATGCTGAACATCGCCCTGAACGTACTGATGACTGGCATGGAGCAGGATTTGAGCCCGGGTAATTTCCGGCCATAAATTAGCAATGGATAAGGCATCCTGGAGTTGATCTCTAAACCCGAATGCGCCACCAGCCTGATAAAACCCTGATCTTCCCCACAATCGGCAGGAAATAACCTGATACTGAAGCCATCCATCCAACATCAGATTGATCGAAGCTATTGGTGTTTCCACCTTTATTATTCCTAACTTGCTTTTCCAGAAACCGATGACTTCGTTTAGCGCCTCCTGAACATTTCGCAACTCACGATACTTCTGGCTCAGTACCTCTACCTCACTTTGATTGTTTCCGATTCCCATCAGGAAGGCAACATCCTTCCGCTCATTGGGTCCCAGGGTAATTTTCACCTGAATGGCCCCGCAGGGATCAAAGCCGGCACCTAAAACCCCGTCAAGACTTATATTGGCCAGACCTTCTGGTCGGGACATATTCCCATTACCCAAAAAGGCTTTACGATCACTGGTCACCGACCGTTTAGCGATTGATGCATCAAGCAACAGTACTTCGCCCGGAAAGCTTTCATTATAGGGATTTCTTATTAATAGGGCGCCGGAATTATCCTGCTCGGTATTGATGTGCAGGGCTGTCGCCTGATCACTGACTCCCAGTACGGGCCTGATATAGTAAGTCAGGGTTATATGTCGTTCCTGATTCGATTCATTTTTTAAATTAATCAGACTTATTTTTACCGCATCTGTTGTTGGAACAAACTGAATCATCCGTTGTTTGATACCATGACTGGCGTGTTCAACATTAGTGTAGCCAAAGCCATGCTTAATGGTATAATCTTCCGCTTCCCGAATCGGTAGTGGGGTGATGGTCCAAATTTCTCCAGTGTCGCCATCGCCCAGATAAACCACTTCTCCCGGGGGATCGGAGACAACATCATTTGACCAGGGGGTGAGTTTGTTTTCACGGCTGTTTTGATACCAGGCATAACCGGAGCCAGATTCAGAAACCATAAAGCCAAAGCTTTGGTTAGCGATCACATTCACCCACGGTGCCGGGGTATTTTCACCATTTTTCAGATGGATGATATACTCACTGCCGTCCTTTTTAAAGCCGCCAATGCCATTATTATATAAACGTTCCGGTTCATCGGTTTGTGACACCGAGTAATTAATCGGCTTGCTGCTTGCCACGATTTTTTCAGGAATCAGTTTAGCCGCGACGGTTTGATAAACACATTCAATTTGTTCCCGGAGCGTTCCCATACCGCCTTTTAAAATAACCCGGGCAACAGCATAGAGCAGAGGTATGTCGGTCGCTGCTATTTTATTTTTTTCCAGAATAAAGAGATCCTCACTAATTTTTAGCATTTCGTGGGTTTGTTTGGATAAGACCATGTCAGAAATCAGGGCATGTAAGGGCAGTGAGTAAGAGTATTCTTCTTCACTTAAGATCACCAGATCCACATTTAAGCCCATCAGGCGCCAGTATTCATGTGCTTTTAAAACCTCAACCAATAACTTGACCTGGTCGATGTTAGATAAATCGATCACTACAATGGGATTGTCTCCGGAAATGCCATATTTCCACAAGGCCGACTGACCCTGGGTATTTTTAAGGATTATTTCCTGATTCATCATCTTTGTCGGGCTTAAAAAAACAAGATGGGAGATCATATCCTGATAAAGCTCGGACTCGTCAGTATCTAAATTGAGATATCGGGTTTCCACCTGACTCCTTGTTAAGGCCAATTTGAAAGCACCTTCGATCGCACTGGGAGTATGATATTTATCAATCAGGTTAAGAATCGATTCTTTGCTTTCACAAAAGGCCGTGACAAACGAAAATGAGGCGGTTTTTCCGGCCTCAATGGTCACCTTGATCCGGGTACTCATGACCGGATCGAGCACCGGTCCACTGGTGCTCGACAGAGGTCTATCCTGATTGATGACCACCGGATTTTGGGAGTTGTTGCCCCGGCCGATAAACTGCATCCGATCAGTCTCGTACTGGATCTCGCCCTCTAGATTACTGTTGGTCACAATGGCATTGGCCAGCCACACGCTTTTATCACTGTCTGATCGGGGCCGTCGGGTGGCAATGAGGCATTTTCTATGATGCTCTATTTCTGTTTTAATAAAGAGATTACCAAAAACCGGGTGGGCAATGTCTCCGGCCTGGGTTGCCATAACCAGTTCAAAATAGCTGGTCAATTCCAGGGTACAGGCTTTTTTGCCGTTATTTTTCAGGGTGATTCGTCTGATTTCGACGTTATCACCAGAGGCTACAACCACCTCAGTTTTCGTCTCAATATCACCATCAGTACGCTTGAAGGTGGCTTTATCGGCAGTAAAAACGACCTCATATTGATCAGGCTTTTGATTAAGCGGGCCATAGGCCGCCGACCAGACGGCTTTACTCTCGACATTTTTTAAATAGAAAAACATGCCATATTGATCCAGGGTGCTGTCTTCGCGCCATCTTGTTACCGCTGCCATTTTGCTTTTACTATAACCAGTTCCCCGCTCGGTAATCATCACCGAATAATTGCCGTTAGAAAGAATATGGGCTTTGGGTAGAATGGTATTTGGTTTTGTAAAGCGTCGCACGGCACTTATCTCTTTGGCGATCTTGCCCTTGTAGGGCACCAGCTTTTCCTTTGTTCCCTTGGTAAAGATCAGATCAGAAGAGACTTTTTCCTGAAGCAGCAATCTGGCGGCATGGATTTCCGGGTCATTATGAAAACGGGTTTGCATGATATTGTGATTGACGCAATTGTTGAGTGCCATTAAACTCATTCCCTGATGGTGAGCCATAAAACTTTTTACTAATGCCCGCTTTGTTTCAAAACCCAGTCGTTCCGGAGTATAATCAGCAGCTTCATAAAAACCATAGGGTCCTTCCAGACCATCGGCCTTTAGCCTTCTAATATTCTTAATTGCTGCTTCCGGGTTAACCATCAATGCCAGGAAAGTGGCATAGGGCGCAGTCACAGCATCATCAATTAAGCCCCGTTTAAGCCCCAACCAGGGAACTCCGATAGCCTTGTATTTATAATCGTGGTGTTTATCCATCGCATGGTAGCCGGATTCGGATGTGCCCCAAGGCATTTCCCGCTGATCGCCGTATTTCATCTGACTTTTTATTACAAAAGAATAGGTTTCGTCCAGCAAGGTGTTCTGATAGCTTTTCATAATCAAAAGGGGCATTAAATATTCAAACATGGTGCCTGTCCAGGAAATCAAGCCTTTGTAATGGTCCACATTCGTTAGTGCCCGTCCCAGTTTAAACCAGTGTGAGGCCGGAATCTTGCCTTTGGCAATACAGATATAGCTGGTTTGACGGGCCTCTGAGGCCAACAGGTCATAAAATGAATTGGTCAGCTTATTGTCTTCCAGATTAAACCCGATACTGAACAGTTCCTTTTTCTTGTCATACAGTGGTAGAAATTCCATCGCATCGACAAGAGCATCGATACGTCTGAGTAAGTCGGTATACTGATCCACAAAGTCCTGACTTGCTGTCGCAGCAGCACTGAGGGCGATCTTTGTTTCTTCCAGCCAGGCTAGTTCCTCACGGTAATCGTCCTGGTCCCATTTTTTAACAGCTTCTAGCAAGCGGTTGACCATGGCAGCGGTTTGCTGATGATGCTTTGGTAAGTCAATCAGGTCGGCATTATCGGTTAAGCGGATTTTGAGATTTTTAAGGTCCTCAAACACCGCATCACTTGCTGCTTCTTTTTTGGCCGCAGCCATATCCATCAAACGCTCCGGCATTTTATTAAGCAACCCGATGCCCGGCAGGAAGGTTGACATTTCAGTGTTGAACAGGGTGATCATCGCAACGATTTTTGTTTTCCAGACACCTTCATCCAGTTCTGTCATGGCGTCGGCCTTGATCAGCATCTCCAGCGTGTGATGCCATTTTTTTAAATCCATCGCTGTCTCTACGTTGTCGCTCATAGGGATTTTCGCATAGACAACATAATCGGTTTTTCCAACGCAATGAAGAGTATCCCGGATTCCACTTAAAAACCGGGAATCAATCAGAGGACTTTTAAGGTAGTCCAAAAGCCCCTGTTTCAGGGTAACCAGGTAACAAAGAAAATTTCCGCTATCGACCGTTGAAATATAGGCCGGACGCAGGGGTTTTAGGGTTAGGGTATCATACCAGTTAAGTAAATGGCCCTGCCATTTTTCCAGCCCTTCAATGGTATCAACGGTTTTATCAATCAGCGCCATCATTTGCCCGGTTCCGATATAGCCAAAGTCTCTGGCCGTCAGTGGTGCCAGCAGGCCCAGGCCAATGTTGGTCGGTGATGTTCGCTGGGCAATACCTCTAGGTGGGTCAGCCTGATAATTGTCAGGAATCAGATAATGACTTTTAGCATTCGAGAAATCCTCAAAATAGCGCCAGGTTTTGCGGGTGATCCGGCCCAGTTCAAGGGATTCATGCTCCGACAATATGAGCACCTTTTGCGGGTGATCCCTACTGATAAACCAGGCTATAACAGGACTGACAACCCAAATGGCAAAGAAAAACAGACTAAGCAGCAGTGCTTCCGGTTTAAAAAAGAGAGCCAGAATGACAGGTATCGGTGCCTGTAGCAGCGCCGCCTTCATGGTAAAAACATAACTGATCAGTGAATTTTTCTGAAATTTTTCGGTATCATCAGCCGTTACCCATTCCAGCAGGTTTTTTCGGGTAATAAAAACCCGTGTCAGGGTTACCATAATGGCATGGCTCATAAGCCAGGCCTGATAGGGCAAAAAGATTAATACCAGTAAGAACTGCATCAATACCGCTTTGAGACCGAACATCACCGGCATATACCGCTTGATCCGGTCGTTGCCAAATCGGGCCGATACAAGATAACCAATGATCCCCATCATCAGCGGAAAGATCTGCGGTAGCAGGAAAAAGCCAAGCCAGAAAAAAATACTTCCCGGGAGAATTGAAAAGCTCAAAAAGACAAGTAGCATCAATGCTGGTGGTACCAGACTTCTTCTTAAATTATCAAACATTTTCCACTTCGACAGTCGCGATAGGGGGTTGAATATTTTATCGTGACGGCGGTCAAAAATTTTACGAAATAGAATTGGTACCAATTGCCAGTCCCCGCGAACCCAACGGTGCAGCCGGGCCGAAAAAGAATTGTATTTTGACGGGTAGGAATCGACCAGCTTAAGATCGGTAACCAGGCCCGTTCGCACATATGAACCCTCCAGTAAATCATGACTAAGAATGGTATTGTCGGGGATGGCATCCTTCATGATGGTCTGGAACACCGCTAAATCATAAATGCCCTTGCCAACAAAAATCCCTTCCCCAAAAAGATCCTGATAAACATCGGAAATAGCGGTGGCATAGGGATCAATTCCTTCCTGACCAGTGAAAATGCGGGAGAAAAGGGATTTATTTGAGCTTTCGTTTTCCACTTCGATTCGTGGCTGCATCAAACCATAGCCCTCGACCACGACCCCGCGCTGCTTGTCGATAACCGGTTGATTTAGGGGGTGTGCCATCGTAGCAATCATTTTTTTAGCCATTCCCATTGGCAAAATGGTGTCGCTGTCCAGGGTGATTACATATTTGACATGGTCAAAGGGCGGTTTTTTTGCCGAAGCATAGACAAAACTGGTATCGGTGGCACCCATAATCAGGTCGTTGAATTCCATCAAAGCCCCTCTTTTTCGTTCCCATCCAAACCACTTATCATTTTTTTCATTATATTGACTGTCGCGGTGGAAAAAATAAAACTTATCACTGTCCACCGGGGCATATTTTAAATTAAGCGCATTGATACCCGCCAGAGCGGTTTTTATAATCTCGGGATCATCTTTCATCGCCGATTTGTCGGCATCGCTAAATGCTCCGACTAGGGCAAAGTAGAGATTGTCTTCCCGGTTGGAAAGATAATGGCTTTCCAGACCCGCCAATAATTCCTTGACCCGTTTCTGATCGGAAAGCAGAGTTGGCACTGCAACAATCGTGCTCATGCTTTTGGGAATCCCTTCTCTTAATTGAAGTCTTGGGAAAAAGGCCGGTTTTAAGGCATGGGAAACAATCCAATTGACCGCATCCACGGCAATTTCCGATGCCGGAATCAGCACCGCAATAATGACCAGCACCGAAAACAGGACCAGATGTGAAGATGCCGTAATCGTCGCGTAACGGACGGCCGCCAATAAAAAAAGCAGCGTAATCAGACCCATGGAACCCAAATAGAGGATGCCCGGATTTTTTATACCCATGCTTTCTGCTTTTGGTCTAAAGCTGTTAATCTTTTTTTCTTTGTTTTCCAGGCTTTTAAGGCCCTTGCCAATCAGATAATACCCGACATGCCAGGTTTTCTGGATGGCGGGATTTTCCAATTGAGATTGGTCCCGGTCCGCAAAGGCTTCTTCGGCAAACAAGATCGCCTCTTTGGCCAGATAAATTTCTGAGACCCCAAATCCCAGGGCCAATTCTTCTACTTTTGTCCGGTAATGACTCCGGGTGGCAATATCCATCAGAGGATAGGTTCCATCGGGGTCCTTTTTTAAAATTTGTTCGACCATACTAACCGTTTCAAAGAGCTCGGACCAATCCAGGGAAGAGAAAAAATGAAGACTGGTGATGGTATTGCCCATCGATATCGTATTAACGGATTGGGCCCCATGTTCTTTCTGGGTGATTTCTTCGGTGGTGGCACCGAGTTTATTTAAGTTTTCATCCATGATCCGTAGAACTTCGGCACAACTACGACCGGAACGCCTCAGCCGATAGAATAAATGCTCTACAAAAGCGGGGTTGGCTTCATCCTGGCTTTTTAGGCTGTCTTCGAAGAGTTTGATCGTTTTTTTAGGTTCATTACCATCGTTTTCCAGCCATTTAGTAAAAATCTTATCAGCCTTATGCCACTGACTCTGGGTTTTTTTTATTTCTTCACAAAGTTCCCGAATGTTTTCAATCAGGGCCAGGGTAAGCATCATTGGCAGCGCAACAATTTCCCGGTCAAAAAGAACGGCGTGGGACTGGTAGGCCTTTAAATAATCGGTCAGTATTTTTTCATCGATCTGACCGTCGGTATGAGCAACAAGCTCTACCGCCACCGCGAAAATCCGAATTTGTCCCTTGAGTGGACCCGACTTAAGAATCGGCAAGCGGTTATAATCGGATTTTTTCAAGTCCCGACGCATTCCTTTAACCTGCTTTTCAATGATATAAAAGTTATCAAGCAGCCACTCTGAAGCCGGTGGTACGGCCATCTTTTTCTGGAGATCGGCACTCAGATCCTGATACACATTCAAAATGAATTTATAGTTATCGTTCATCCTGACACTTGGCGATTTAATCGCTCTTTTCTTTACCGACACCGCATGTTCGATGGCAATTTTTTTGGCGTGTCCTTCTAATTCTTCACTTGAGAGCGATGCATCGCGCATGTTGAGTCGGGGTGATTTCCCCGATTTCATCAAAAAAATCCATAATAAAAACAGGATACAGCCAATCAATACCGTGCCCTCAATTAATAATCTTAAATAAACGTCCATTGATTCACAAATCCTTTCGTGATTTAAAACCCATTACGAAGCATAAAGTCAAACACTGTCATAAACCTACCGTACCGACCAATTGTTAATCTGTTGTTTGCTGCGGGATCGGACAGGCGATTGCCTGTTCGCCCCGATGCAAACAACATGATGTAACAATTATCGGTACTACGTTATCTGTTTATCAAATAGTCTCTCATAGCTAATTTTTATAATAGGAAAAAATCTTTACACTTAAGTATATACCTCTTATATCGCTTATTAACCTTAAAATTACAAATAAACAATAAAAAGAAGTTAAATAAAAGTAAATTAATGTGAAACTTTTCCATATCTGACCTTTATTTTTTTAAAAAAAGAAGCTGATCGCACTCGTTTTCGAGCGGGATCAGCTTCTTGTTTTGTTAGTACTTATCTCATCATATGGATGGATTCACTCTTTACCGCATGAGCCGCTTCCATCAGCGATTCGCCAACGGTGGGGTGAGCATGGATGGTGGACTTAAGTTCTGCTACCGTTGCTTCCAGGCGAATCGCCAGAGCTCCTTCGACAATCAGATCAGTGGCCCGGGGACCGGCCATGTGCAGTCCCAGGATTTCGCCGGTAGCAGCATCCGTAACGTATTTGACCAGCCCGGTCGTTTCGCCAATGATCATCGCTTTGCCATTGACGGCCATGGGAAAATTACCGACCTTTATGTCATAACCCGCTTCTCTGGCCTCGGCCTCAGTGAGCCCCACGCCAGCCAGTTCCGGTTTGGTATAAACACAATAGGGGATCGTTTTAAAATCAATCTGTGACCGGATTCCGACAATGGTTTCTACTGCAAATATCCCTTGGGCCGATGCCACATGAGCAAGCATGACCCCGCCATTGCAATCGCCCACCGCATAAATATGCGGCTTATTCGTCTGCATTTTCTGATTGACCTTGATTGCGCCTCGCTCCGTTTTTATGCCGGCCTTTTCCAGTTCCAGGGTACTAAGTTCTGGTTTTCGGCCCACCGAGAGCAACACTTTTTGAGCCGTCACAATTTTTTCTTCCGCTTGGGAACTGGTCGTAACCGCTAAGCCGTCAGGACCTTCCTTAATTGATTCGACCTTTGTTCTGGTAAAAATTTCCACGCCATCTTTGATTAATTTATCTTTTAGCGGTTTAACAATATCCCGATCCATAGTGGCAACAATGTCCGGCAACATTTCGATGATCGTAACCTTACAACCAAAAGCATTGTAGATGGTAGCAAATTCACAACCAATGACGCCGCCACCGATGATACACAAACTCTCGGGAACCGCTTCAAGTGATAAGGCCGCATCACTGGTGATCACATCGGGATGAACACTTCCCGGGATCGGTGGAATTACGGGTTTTGAACCCGTTGCGATAATGGCAAAGTCAAAATCGATGACTTCTTCATCTTTGCTTATTTCGTCTTGATTGTTATTATAAGAAACTTTAATTTGATGATCATTTAGAAAAACGCCGGTTCCCATTATTTGGGTAATGGTGTTGTTCTTTAACAGGGCCTTCACGCCACCCACCAATTTTTTTATAATTTTCGTCTTTCTTTTCTGGAGTGTTTTCCAGTCGGCTTCATAACCAGAAACTGTGATTCCCAGTTCTTTGGCATCGTTTTTCAGAACATCCAGGAGTTCGGTGGTATGCAAAAGCACTTTTGTCGGGATACAGCCAACATTGAGACAGGTTCCACCTAAGAACTTGTTTTCAATCAGAGTTACCTCCGCGCCTAAATGAGCTGCCCGGATGGCTGCCACATAACCGCCCGGGCCACCGCCAATAATGACAATCTTCATGATTCTACCTCCATCATAACAGCAGCAATCCGGGTTTTTCAATCAGCTCTTTAAGTCGGGCAACAAATTGGGCTGCCACTGAACCATCCACCACCCGGTGATCAGCCGTCAAACTCAGATTCATCATCGGTTTAATGACCACCTGACCCTCAACGACCATCGGCGTATCAATAATGGTATTGATTCCCAGTATCGCTACCTCAGGCTGATTGATAATCGGTGTGAAGGATTCCATGCCAAACATACCGATATTGGTAAGGGTAAAGGTTCCTCCGGTTATTTCATCGGTTTCCAGTTCATTGTTTCGGGCTTTTTCAGCCAGCGCCTTGATTTCGGTCGAAATGGCACCCAGATCTAATTTATTGGCAAACTTTACTACTGGAACAATCAAGCCATCCGGTAGCGCCACGGCCACGCCAATATTTACATAATTTCGGGTGACAATATCAGTACCAACAATGGCACTGTTGAGAAGTGGGAACTCCAACAGCACTCGGGATAATATCTTCACCAAAATATCGGTATAGGTTATTTTTGCGGTACTTTTTAATTCTTCTCGAAGCTGTTTCATCGCAGTGGTATCCACCCGCTGGTTATAGTTAACCGTCGCCGCTGTTTCCTGACTGGCCGACATCCGACTGGCAATAATTTTTCGCATCGCTGACATCGGCTTGGTAAATTCCTGAGGATCTGCATATTTAAGGAAATCGGCGTTTTGTTTAAAGGCCAGCACATCGGCCTTCATAATCCGACCATCTTTATTAATCTGTCCCGGATCGACGCCTAAACCGGCTGCAATCACGCCGGCCGTCGGGGAAATTTTTGGTTGAGTTGTTTTAGCTTTTTCGGCAAATTCATTGACATCTTTTTCAGTAATGGCGCCTTGAGGGCCGGTACCGGTTACCTGGGTGATGTCAATCTTTAATTCAGCCGCTATTTTCTTGGTTCGGGCAGACGCTTTAACCCGGCCACCGGTAGCCGGTTTAACTGGGGCTTGCTCAGCCTTTGGCGGTTCGGGAGCATCTGGTTTTGTCGCGCTGGCTACCGGACTGGCTACCGCCTTTTCTGCTTCAGCCAACAAGGCCGATATATCTTCGTCGGCTTTTCCGATGATGGCAATGGGTTTTAACACTTCCACGGTTCCCTCGGACACCAGTATCTTTCTGATTATCCCTTCTCCCGGGGATTCAAACTCCTTGGTTATTTTATCTGTTTCCACATCAAAGATAATTTCGCCCATCGTCACGCTGTCACCTTCAACTTTACGCCAGTTGGCAATGTTCCCTTCGGTCATCGTCAATCCGAGCTTGGGCATCACTAAAAACTTAGCCATAATCCAATCCTCCTTTTTATTCCAAAACCATAAAAAAACCGTTTTTTTGGCCCACTTCAATGGCTTTTTTAACATCCACATGCCATGGCCCGTTCCGACTGATTTTAAAGGTAAAGGCCTGATCCTTATGAAATTCGATTTCCCGTTCCCCATCCAGGGCAATGGTTCCCCGGCAATAGGTGGTAAAAGTATAGTCTTCGTTAAACTTTAAAATCACGGGTGTACTGGTGCCAATCGCTAAAACAATCCCTGCTGACATGGGAATCTTAATTTTAGGGGCATCTTTATCAATGCTGATATAGGCACCAAAATCGTCTTCTTCGGTGATAATGATTTTCCCCCCGACCACCGACGAAAAACCGATCGATGCCGGATGACTTCGGGCGACAAATATTTTCTCAATATCTTCAACCTTCCAAATGGCCCGGGAACCGACAAAGACATCCCGGGAAATAACCGCATCGATGAGCGCAATGTCCTTAAGTTGCCCCGCTGCGTAAATTTCTATAATCTTGTCTCTATTTGAATAGACTTCTTTTTCAAATTTATGGGAAGCCACCACTGCTGCGGCAATACCGGCAATGGTTCCTTCAATCATGTCCGGATAGACATTGTTCGTACCAGTGGAGATCGAAATCATCGGAATATCCCCAATGTCTTTGGTCACCGCCCGATTGGTGCCATCGCCCCCCAGGGTAACAATGCATCCCGCGTTTTTTTCGTTCATCAACCTGACCGCTTTGTACGTGTCTTCGACGGTATCCTCTTTAAAGAAATCGAACACTTCAATTTCACATTTCAGCTCGCCGGAGGTTTTAAGCTTATCCTCCACCCGATAACCCATATTGTAAGGATCTGGCATCATATATACCTTTTCCACCCCATTTTGCTGGGCCCCGAGAATGATGCGCTCGACAATATTTATTTTTTCATTGTTATCAATAACCGTTGCATGAGCAACCAGTCGTCTGATGTCCTTCCCTGAGGCAGGATTAGCAATTATACCGATTGAATTCATAAGTCCACCACCTTTTTCTGTCTTTAAAAAATTCTGGAAATAATATCATCGCTGTTCACTCCATTATTCCCAGAACCATGGCGCTTATGCCATGTTAATATGTTACTGGTTAAAACAACGATTTAACTGCCTGAACGACATCGTCGGCATTTGGCAACATGTAGGCTTCCAGAATTCCACTAAAGGGTACTGGGGTATTGAGGGCGCAGACCCGCTTAATCGGTGCATCACATTCATAGAAGCATTCGTCAGCGATAATGGCTGCCAATTCTCCCGCATAACTGCCACGTTTTGCCTCTTCGGAAACAATCACAACCTTATGGGTTTTCTTGACCGATTCAAAGATTGCTTCCGTATCCAGCGGATAAAGGGAGCGTAAATCGATGACTTCCACATCAATGCCATCTTTTTCCAGCATTTCGGCGGCTTTTAAGGCATCGTACACCTGTTTACCATAGGTAATAATGGTGACGTCATTTCCTTCCCGTTTGATATTCGCTTTTCCCAAAGGAATCGGTTTAACTTCATCTTCTACCTGGCCGGTAACGGCATACAAGGTTTTATTTTCCAAATAGATTACCGGGTTATCATCATCAATGGCAGTGAGCATTAAGCCAATCGCGTCCTGGGCATTAGAGGGATAGACCACCTTAAGACCAGGCACATGAGTAAACCAGGCTTCCAGAGATTGGGAATGCTGGGCTGCGGCTGCCACGCCGGCGCCGGAAGGCAAACGCACGACCATCGGAAGTTTTAATTTTCCACCAAACATATAACGCATTTTAGCGGCCTGGTTTACTAACTGATCCATCCCAACGGTGGCAAAGTCAACAAACATTAACTCTGGAATTGGTCGCAACCCCACTGCGGCAGCACCGACAGCAGCACCAATAATAGCGCCTTCAGAGATGGGTGTGTCCCGGACTCTTTTTTCACCAAACTCTTCAAACAAACCTGCTGTTACCCCAAAACATCCCCCAAAAAGACCAACATCTTCTCCGAAAATAAATACATCCGGATTCTCCAGCATTTTTATCTGCATACCTTCTTTGATTCCTTGACCGTAAGTAAGTTCTCTCATCTTGATCGTCCCTCCTCTACTATATCGGTGTAAACATCTTCGACAGCAGATGATACATCTGGGAATTTACTGGCCAGAGCAAAATCAACAGCTTCTTCAACTAAAGCGTCAATTTTTTCATTGAGTTTATCCATTTCTTCCTGCGTCATGACCTTATTTTCAAGGATATATTTTTCCACTCTGGGAATTGGGTCTTTCTTCTTCCATTGTTCCAGTTCTCCTTCTGGTCGATAAACCGTCGGATCACCTTCGAAATGACCACGCCAGCGGTAAGTTTTACATTCAATTAGGGTTGGCCCCTGCCCTTTGCGGGCTCTGGCGACCGCTTCAGCAACTGCTTCAAACACCGCAAAGACATCATTCCCATCTACCGTAATTCCGGGGATATTATAAGAAACAGCCCGCTGGGAGATATCGGTGATATTCTGATGTCTGGCCTGGCTTACAGAAATCCCATAGCCATTGTTTTCGCAAATAAAGATAACCGGTAGTTTCCAGGTACTGGCTAAATTTAAGCCTTCATGGAAGGTACTTTGGTTCGTCGAGGCATCACCAAAGAAACAAGCACAAACCTGATCGGTTCCCCGGTACTGAATACCGAGTCCAGCACCCGTTGCAATGTTATGACCAGCACCAACGATCCCATTTGCTCCAAGAATGCCCTTAGTTGCATCAGCAATATGCATGGAACCACCTTTGCCTTTGCAATAACCGGACTCTTTGCCAAAGAGTTCCGCCATCATATATTTCATGTCACCGCCCTTGGCTAAAATATGTCCGTGACCACGATGGGTGCTGGTAATATAATCATCATCCCGCAAGCTTTCACATACACCTGTTGCGACTGCTTCTTCACCAATATAAAGGTGAACGAATCCACCAACCTGACCTTCAGCAAAAAGATTCATGGCTCTATTTTCGAACTTCCTGATTTTCACCATTTTTTCATACATTTCAATGATCGTTTCGTTTGAAATTTTCAAAATAATTCCTCCTTTTTATCTGCTTTACTTGGGAATCTTTACAATCACAAGGGTAATCTACACGCTCACTGTCACACACACAATGGCTGCTTCGATCGTGTTATTGGCATCACCAAAGCCGGGGAAAAAAAGTCCGGCAGTTGTTAGTCCTCCTTTCTCTGCTATAATGGTTACCGTTCCCACCGGGAAGAGTTTTTTGAGCGCTTCCTGATCCAAATCCTGGGGCCGCGATACGCCAATAATTGCCTCAATCATCATCTTTTCATTGAGATTCTCTTCCGTTAATCCATGGATCTCATGGAGCCCGATCAGGCAGCTTCGGGAAATGGCGTCTTTAATGGCTTTTGCTGCCGCCTTGTTGACATCCTGTCCATGAAAATCCATCCCCATTCCAAATTCAATGATGAACTTTTTAATCCGAATCACCTCCCACCTTTTCTCACCTTCGCATCTTAACAGATGCTTAATCTTTCACTAAAAAATATCATCCCCGCTTTTATTCTCCAAACCAGGATGGCTATCAAATCGAACCACACCAACCGCAGCTTTTCCTTTGACGGCTTCGCTAATCATTGCCGTTCCCCGATGTCCAAACCCGCCACATAGTTCAAAGGCGCCAACCCCTTCATCCACCAGCTTTTTTGCTGTCTCAACTGCACCTTCGTAAGATGAGACACCCACCGAAATCAGTGTTACTGCTTCTGTTTCAACCGTCGACCGATGAATGGCCGGATCGGCATTGGGAGCAATAAAAATAAATGCTGCCTTTAACGCCATATGCAAACCTCCTTGTTTTCAAGTTGCTTAGATATAGAGCAATTTTCGTGCCAAAAATACTGACCCGCTCCTTTATTTAAACGTTTACTTAAGATGGTGTTAATTTCGGTTTTTTGAAAGAACAGGTGATTTTTTTTCGCAAATTGTTCGGTGTTTCTTTTCTCATTATGAGAATTTGAATCTCATAATGAGAAAAGCAGTCTCAAAATTGAGACTGCTTTTCTTAGGGGCGGTTAATAACCGCCCCTACAAAAGGATGCTGTTTGGATTGTTTAATCTGACATCCCCGGTTCGTTGGGGCGAGCATTGCTCGCCCGCAGATTTTTATAATCGTTTTAAAATGTCGCTGCGCAGTTTGCGCAATTCTGGGGAGGTCATCATCACCTCGGGACTGGCATGTTTAACCGGCACCGCTATTTCTTCAACGATATGGGCGGGTGATCCGTTAATGATATAGATCCGATCGGACAGGAAGATGGCTTCGTCGATATCATGGGTAATAAATAAAACAGAACCCTTGATTTTTGCTAGTATTTCCAGCAGATACTCCTGCATTTTCAGCCGGGTAATGGCATCCAGCCCCCCGAAGGGTTCATCCAATAGCATGATTTCCTTTGAAAACATCGTGGTCCGCAGCAGTGACACCCGTTGTTTCATCCCGCCGGACAATTGGATCGGATATTTTTTTCCATCTTCCTCCAGTTGAAAAACCGCCAGCATCTCTTTCACCTTTTCGCGGGCTTCTTTTTTGGGTATTCCACGAATTTCCAGGGGTAAGATGCCATTGTCAATGACGTTACGCCAGGGCAGCAGCAGATCCTTCTGGTACATATAGCTGACCACACCGGTTTCCCCCGTAACCTCTTTGCCGTTTATAATAATCCTCCCTGCTTCTGGTTTTAGTAGCCCGGCAATAACGTTAAAGAGCGTGCTTTTGCCACAGCCACTGGGACCCAACACCGAGACAAATTCACCCTGATTGAGATCGATATGAATATCTTCGATGATATTTTTATGGTTATACTCCTTGGTTACTCCCGCAACTTTAAGAACACAATTATTCTGGTAGGTATTCATTCGTAAAGGCCTCATCGGCTTTTAACTGGTTCTCCAGCAAGCCTTGATCATTCATCCATTTCCCATAGTTTTCCCAAATGTCAAGACTCATGACACCCCATTTTTCGGCATCACTCTGATACTCACCAGCCAGATATTGCTGCGACGACACCGCCAACGCCCGATCAATTTCAGGGTTGTCGATCAGTAATAGATCTGCTGCCGCTTCAGGATTATCAATCGCATACTGGTAGCCTTTCGTCACTGCCCGCAAGAATTTTTTAGCTGTTTCCGGATTACTTTTTAGATAGTCTTCACTGGCAATAATCACCGGGGTATAATAATCCAGGTTTTTATCGACATCCTGAAGTTTAATAAAATTAATCGGCTCATTCTTAAGCTCGGCAGAAACCCCGGCCCAGCCATAAAAAATCCAGGTAAAATCGACATGATCTTTAACAGCAGCGAAATAATCCATCGCGCCGATATCAACGATTTCAAGCTTGCTAAAATCGGCGTTATCCCCTTCCATCAACCCCTTTAAGGTGGCGACTTCCATGGGGGAACCCCAGCCGCCGTATTTTTTTCCTTCGAAATCTTTAGGACTAAGAATGTTGCGATCCACCGGCGAAGCAAAACCGGAAGTGTTATGCTGGATAATAGCCGCAATGGCTTTAATCGGCAGCGGATTAGCAGCGGTTCTGGCATAGGTCACCTGTTCCTGATAGCTGACCCCAAACTCTCCTTGTCCGGCGGCAATCAAATCGGCGCTGCCACCTTCGCTTGGTTGAATAATCTCAACTTCCAGACCTTCTTCTTCAAAATAGCCCAACTCCTTTGCCGCATATAAACCGGTATGATTGGTATTGGGGACCCAATCCAGAACCACGGTAATCTTTTCTTCACTTTTGGGTGTACACCCTGTTAAAGCAATCAGAATAATTCCTATTGGCAGTAATAACAGCAGTAATAATTTTCTTTTCATTCCTCTTCCTCCTTTAATTTTTCCCAGGGCATCAGGGCCCTTTGAATCCCCGCAATGCCGTAAAATAATATGATCGACAAGATTACAATTACCACGATTGACGCAAAAACCAGGTCCAGTGCAAAGGCATGCCTTGCTCTTAACATATAAACCCCCAGCCCGGCTTTCCCGCCCAGCCATTCCCCGATGACCGCTCCCATAATACTGTAGGTAGCCGCAATTTTAAGACCTGAGAAAAAATAGGGCAGAGCACTGGGGAATTTTATTTTTGCAAAGATCTGCCCTTTTGTGGCACCCATGGATCGAACCAGATTAATGAGTTCTCCATCGACACTTTGAAGACCTTCAATCAGGTTGACGGTAATAGGAAAAAAGCAAACCAGCACCACCACAAATATTTTTGGGGCAATTCCAAAGCCAAACCACATCGCCAGCAGCGGTGCAATAACGATTATTGGCACCGTTTGCGAGATCACCAGAACCGGGTAGATTGCTTTTTTAACCATCGGAAACTGATCCATCGCAACAGCCATAATCAGTGCTAAAAAAACAGCCGCCAGAAGACCGGTCATCCCTTCAAAAAAGGTTACCCCGGTGTGCATCATAATATCTGACCCATTGACGATCAGGGCATTGACGATATCCGAGGGTGATGGCAGGGTGTAACGTTCCACGACACCCAGGTTAACTACCAACTCCCACAAGATCAGAATGGCCAGAATAAAAATAATGGGGATAAGCTTGTCACTGATATTTTGATACTTTCTCATCAATTGTGACGCCTTCTTCCTTGTAATCAATTTTCACGATTGAAACCACCCGCTCGGCACCGTGCTTGATGCAGATCGACTGGGCCCGCTTAACAATATCCAGAAGATCATCGAGCTCACCTTCAATGGATGTCTCAAAGGGACCAACGACATAGTTAAGCCCGGTCTGACTGATCATTTCAATCACCTGGTCCACGACATAATAAATTTCACAATCCGGTACCACCGGTAAAACCTGTAAGCTTAGATTCACTTTTGCCAAAATTCTCACCTCCATGACATATTTAAAATACAACGAATCAAAGATCTGATTCGTTGTATTTTAAATAAGCACTTTTCGTGCCAACAATTATTATTTTACCACATTTTTTTCTTTACTGGTTTTATTCTTGCTGTCACTTCTTATTTGTCTCATAAAATTTCTCGAAATGAGACATAAATCTCATTTCGAGAAAAAAATTGTGTTAAAACATGTAAACAGTCATCAATATGGTTTTACAATGATTTTGACATTCTCATCTTTTCTGTTAACGAGCTCTTCAAATCCTTTTTCAATAATATCATCAATACCGATTCTTCCTGTCACCAGCGGCGAAATATCAATCCGCCCGTCAGATACTAAATCAATGGCTGTTTTGAAATCTCCGGCATAAGCTAATGAACCAATTACAGTCTTATCCGTGAATACAATCGTATTAATCTGAAGGCTGGTTTCTCTTTCATAGATCCCACTAAGAATAATTTTCCCACCCGTTCTTGCCACTTCAATGGCTGTCGGAGTTACCTTATCGCTTCCGATACATTCAAAAACAACATCTGGGCCGATTCCGTCTGTCAATTCCAAAATCCGGGCCTTGATATCAATTTCGGTCGGATCCAGAACTTCGTGAGCGCCCATTTTTGCAGCAAATTCTTTTCTCGCTTTGGCCACTTCCACGACATAGATTTTTCCAGCACCGGCGGCTCTAGCAGCAAGAAGTGTACAGAGTCCAATTGTTCCGGCGCCAAAAATTACGACACTTTCCCCTTCAATTAGTGGACCGGAACGTACGGCATGAATGCCAACAGAAAGTGGTTCGATTAATGCACCTGCTTCAAAAGACATTTCATCCGGCATCTTATATAAGGTATAGTCCGGAACAACAACATACTCTGCAAAAGCGCCATCCGTCATCAAACCAGTAAACGCCAGTTTTTCACAAACATTATACTTCCCTAATTTACAGGGGTTGCATTCATGACAAACCTGACAGGCATCTGGAGCAACCTTGTCACCAACTTTGAATTTTTTCACATCAGAACCAACCTCAACAATCGTGCCTGAAAATTCATGGCCTAACGTAATTGGGGCCGTTCCACCAGTTAGTGGATGAGGCGTCGTCGTTGGTATAAAGATTGGTCCTGCAAGATACTCATGTAAATCAGAACCACATATTCCACACCATTCGACTTTAATTTTTACAAAATTTTCTCCCGGTAACTTGGGCTCAGGAACATCCATCACTCTGACATCTTTTTTCCCATACCATACTGCGGCTTTCATTATTTTCTCCTTTCAATCTGATCTTTCACATAAATCCAATATCAAAACCTGAATAACCTTAACCTCCAATCGAATTCATTTGATATTGAATCTATGTTTATAGCAATTATCATGCCAGATCTTAGGATTTAAAAAAGCTTAGACACTATGGACATGAATATCATAGGCTTTTATTTTTCGATAGATGGTGGCCTTACTGATGCGGAGCTCTTCGGCCGCCTTTACGGCATTTCCTTTATTAAGAAGCAGCGCGTGTTCAATGCTGTTTCTTTCCAAATCTTTTAGCGTTTCGCCTTCACTCTTATGATAATGATCCTCTTTTTCTTTTGCCAGCGCCTCAATATCGTCAATCTGATCACTCATCGACATATAGTAACCCCGCTGGACAATATTTTTTAGTTCTCTGACATTTCCTTCCCACTTGTACGCCTGAAGTTTTTTTACAAATTTCTCAGTGAAATATTTATTAACCTCACTGTTTTCCTGATTTAACTGTTCCAGAAAATATTGACCAAGCACCAGAATATCTTCGCGCCTTCTTTTTAGTGGCAACAATCTCAGGTTGATAACATTAAGCCTGAAATACAAATCCTGCCTAAAGGCATCCTTGGACATCTCATTGAGTAAATTCCGATTGGTTGCCGCAATAATACGAACATCAAGCTTCCTTTGATAATTTCCGCCAATTCGCATCACTTTCTTTTCATCCAAAACGCGTAATAATTTTGGCTGTATTTCCATCGGTATTTCACCAATTTCATCGAGAAACAGCGTTCCGCCATTGGCCAGCTCAAATTTTCCTGGCATTCCGCCTTTAATGGCACCGGTAAATGAACCCGTTTCATAGCCAAAAAACTCGCTCTCAACCAGCTCCTTCGGAATGGCCGCACAATTAATCGCAATAAAAGGGCCATTTCGTCGTTGGCTTTCGTTATGGATGGATTGAGCAAACAATTCTTTTCCAGTGCCGCTTTCCCCTTCGATGAGCACCGAACAGTCTGTTTTCGAAATTCTTTTGGCGGTATTGATCAGCTCCAGCATCGTTTTATTTTTGGTAATTATCTTATCAAAGGTATAATTGGCCCGAAAACCCACCAATTTATTAATTTCTTTGCGCACCTGTTTTGACTCCCTGATCACAAGCACAGCACCGATTACTTTTTCGTTAAAAGCGACCGGGGTAATATCCATAAAACAATCGATCTTTCTTAATCCGATAATAAGCGTTATATCGGAATACGCGAATTTTCGTTTATTGATAAAAATATTGTCTACCACATCTATATCTTTTAATACATGGCTCATGTCCAGCTTAAAGATTTCATCTTCACGCATTTGAAACAGTTCTAAAATTTTGTGATTGAACTTTTTTACTCTCAAATCAGTATCAATGATTATCAAACCGTTAAGGATCGAATCCCATGCCACATCAATTAATTTATAAGACTCCAAAATCTCATATCGCATTTCTCGCGTGAGTGTATCGCCGTTTTTTAATTTTTCCATCAACATCTTTATATCCATGAATTTACCTCCACATGAATCACCAGTTCAACTAAAAACGCCACATTATAACTGAAACAAACGTTTTTCGGACTGACACCTGTTGTTTTTTACATGGCCCAAACACTTTTTTGATGGAATGTGGCACTCTGATGCTACCCGATCGCTTCGGCCATGTTTTTTGTTAGCTTAACCCGTAATTCGCCATTATAGGAACCGCTGGGTAAGAGTTCGGTGCGGCCATTAAATATTTGCTGAGCAGCCACCGCATAAGAGCGGGAAATACTGGCAAAGGATCCTTCTTTGATGGTTGGATTGATGTTTTTGGTGACAATCGAAATCGTTTCATCTCTGTTTTTGAGGATTTCGAAGGTTCGAAAATTCTGTGGAAAATCCCGCAGGGAAGCCGTTTCGACCACCCAAAAACCGCGTTCCGGCTGATTAGGATCTGGGGATATTACCGGAGTAATGGTATTGCGATGACGATGCCCAGAGACCCAGAGGATCAAATTGGGATAGGCGTGGAGCATTTTTATCAGTTCCTGTTCTGACACCGGTGAAATCGTGCTCCAGGACATAAACGGCTTCGTTAAGGGTTCCTGGTATTCCACCGCAATAGGTATATGGGCGGCGATTATCATCAGCTTTCCCTCACGCTGACCCGTCTCAAGTTCGCCCATCAACCAATCAAAACGCTCCTGATCCAGGGAGCCATGGGCATAGCCTTTAACATTGGGATCGTCATCCCGTTGGGTGTTATCCAGCACAATAACCTTGATGGGAACCCCTTCTTGGGGCTCAAAACTATAGCAGGCAAAACCGGTTTTTAGATTCTCGGCTTTAAACCCATGACCAATCGGTGTCGTTTCAGTGTTAAAAAATTCCTGCATCCATTCGGTTCGGGATAGAAACCGTCGACTGGGATCATCAGTCAGGGCTTCTTTTGGCTTATCCGGCCAGATATGATCATGATTACCAATAATCTGATACCAGGGAATCTGCCGATTCAGACCGACAGCCATAAAATCGTCGTAGAAATCCCTCCGCGGACCAATCCGGGGATTGGGATTAATCCCAAAGTCCAGATTTATTTCTTTACCGTCAAAAATGTCTATCGACCACCGCAGTTCGTTAAAAATGGCATTGTTGGTATTATCACCCATCGATAAACCAAAATTAAAGGGATTTTGATGGTGGATGGCATTAACTGAATGAATGGCCCCATCCAGGACGTGGGTGGTATAGTGCAGCATTTCTGAATATACCGACACGATTCCGCCGCCATGTTTTGAATAGATGCCGTGGGCCGGAAGCTCAGCATCGGTGATGTGAATATCGGTTATGGCAAAGAAATGGAGCAATTGTTTCGCTTGGTTTTGAGCCGGGTACTGATTGTCAGCCGACATCAGATCCAGCCGCATCTCCGGTTCCTGATTCGACTCTGCAATCCATCCCCCATAGCCATCTTTTGCGTGCCTGAGGATTTTAGCGTCTTCCACCTGGGGCTTGGTGGCAAGCACCGGGTCCAGGAAAAAGGTGTAGGTTTCCTTTTCGGAGAAGAAATTCATTTGACACTCAGATACTGGTACCGCAACCGGACTGATTAGCTGTTGTATTTCTTTTAATTGCTTTTCTAAGCGATTTGATTTTTTTGATCGTTTATTTCCCATTGGCTTGCCTCAACAATTTCCAGTGTAAACAAATTCCAACGATTCTCTGGCAATATCAGCCAGATGATAAATCCTGGAAATATCGGTGGCATTCCGATCCAACATTTCATATTGTGGAAAAAAACGGGACAAATGCAAGGGAATACCTCGCCCCACCGAAGCCAGCCACTGGGATAATGCCCGGATTTCGTCGTCACTGTCGTTTTCTCCGGGGACAATTAGCGTGGTCACCTCGACATGCGTGGTTTGACTGGCTAATTTGATGGTTTTTTTGACCGTTTCCAGATCGCCGCTGATCTTTTTATAAAACGTTTCATTGAATGCTTTTAGATCAATGTTCACAGCATCGATATCCGGAAGGATTTCCCGGAGAATTTCTTCGCAAAAGTAGCCATTTGTTACCACCACATTTTTTAACCCGTTCTTTCTTGTCTCCTGGGTGCAATCTCGTACAAATTCATAACCCACCAGGGGTTCATTATAGGTATAAGCCAGCCCGATATTCCCTTCGCCCACCAATCTGAGAGCATTAGCTACTAGGCCTTGTGGACTCATTTTACGGCCATGGGCTTCTCCCAATCCGGCCATCGAAATTTCGTAGTTTTGACAAAATGAACACCTTAAATTACAGCCAAAACTCCCCACCGACAAAATTTTCGATCCCGGATAAAAATGGCGTAATGGTTTTTTTTCAATGGGATCCAAGGCGATGGCCGTAACCACACCGTAATTCAGATCTTCAATGACCTTAGACCGGTTAATTCGGGCCCGGCAGAACCCAATCTCACCCTCATCCAGTTTGCATTGATGGGGACAAAGCCGACATGCTATTTTACTCACAGTTTTTCCACCCTTCGTTTAATTGCACGATACTAATCCTCGCCTTAAATAATCGTTTCTAACCCAATAAAAAAGGAAAACGCCTGATGTCTTCCTTCTTTTTGACGCTATTTGTTTCATACCCAAATCCCGGCTTTAAGAATCACTGTCCGGCGATTAAATATCCTTTTTCTTGCAAACTTTTCTCAACTGCTAAGAGAATCCCCTCTGAGGCTGCTTCCACGGTATGAAAGTGAACCTTGCCGGTGAGCTTCATCAGCGGGCTGGTCTTTTTTTCTTCGAGACCGGTTACAAATTTGTCCACATCCGCCCGGGTGGCCAGCAGTAAATTAACCTGAATTTTTCCATAGAGATCATGAATAATAAAAACATCCTTCACAAAACCACCGGCATCAATTATTGTGTAAAGCTCATCACCAATTTCTTCGTGGCTGTGATACACTTTAAACACTTTTTCTTTTGGCGGTGGATCGACGATGACGTAACCTTTATTCGTGGAAATAATATTATAGTGAGCAGCTTTCAGGAGCGCAATATCCGAAACTATGCTTTGTCGACTAACCTTGAAAATTTCGGACAAGGCGGTTCCTGAAACGGGTTCCTGGGACGAGCGGAGTGTTTTGATGATATCGTTCTGTCTTTGTTTTTTTTTCATAGCTGACACTCCTTTTTTTTTTAAAGCTTATAAAAGCTGCAGATTTTTCATCGATAAATCAAGAATCGGTGAGGAATGGGTCAGGGCACCGCAGGAAATAAAGTCTACCCCAATATCGCTAAGCTCCTTTAACCGCGTTTCGGTGACATTCCCGGAACATTCACTTAGTGCTCTACCAGCCATGATTTTTATGGCTGCTTTCATGGTATCGATCGCCATGTTGTCCAGCATGATGATGTCGGCTCCTGCTTCCAGGGCTTCCTCCAACATCGTTAAATTTTCCACTTCCACCTCAATCTTGCGGACAAAGGGGGCCTGTTTTTTAGTGGCGGCAATGGCTTCTTTTACACCACCAGCGGCATTGATATGATTATCTTTAATGAGAATGCCATCAGACAGGTTATAGCGGTGGTTATATCCGCCCCCAACCGTGACAGCATATTTTTCAAAAATCCGCATATTCGGCGTGGTTTTCCTGGTGTCCAGCAATCGGGTTTTGGACCCACTTAAATAGTCTGCCAGCTTCCGGGTATGGGTGGCGATGCCGCTCATCCGTTGCAGATAATTAAGGGCGGTGCGCTCACCGGAGAGCAAGGTTCGGGCATCAGCTTTCACCACCCCCACAAGATCCCCGGGTCTAACGGTATCGCCGTCACTAAAAAAAGTTTCTATTGTTGCGCTTCCATCCAGAAGCTCAAATACCCGCTGATAAGCAGCCAAACCGGCGATGATACCGGTTTCTTTGGCAATTAACTCCACTTGAGCTCTGACCCCCGCTTTAATAACGGCGTTGGTGGTGATGTCCTCACTGGTAATATCCTCCTTAAGTGCCGCTAAAATAAGCGGATCAATGTTAAGCTTTATCAATTCGTTCAATGACCTTACTCCTTTCGATTTCGTCCAGGATGATTTTTTTATAGTCGCTTTTTAACTGTTCCAGATCTTTGTAGTCATCCAGCTGTAGCGCTTTTTTTAGCACCGCACTGGTGTTGTAATGATTATGGGTGTCAATAGCCGCTCTTTTGGCAAAGACCAGACTCTCCAGAAGCGAATTGCTGGCCAACCGATTGGCACCGTGAACGCGATTGCAACTGACTTCACCGATAGCATAAAGATGAGCCATTGATGTTCTGCTCTCCAGATCCACTTTTATGCCACCCATAAAATAATGCTGCGCCGGGGTCACCGGGATACACTCTCTGGTAATATCGTAACCTTCGTCCAAACAATGTTTAAAGATATTGGGAAAGCGATTTTTAATCACTTCCGGGCCCATATCCTGCATTGACAACCAGACAAAATCACTTTCGTCCTGTTCCATTTGCTCATGAATGGCTTTGGTCAGCAGGTCTCGGGGTAGGAGCTCATCGACAAAACGCTGCATTTTTCGGTTATAGAGTACCGCACCTTCGCCCCGGACCGATTCAGAAATCAGAAAACGTCGCCCCGGCTTCCGGGAATACAAGGTGGTGGGATGGATTTGAATATAGCTGATATTTTCCACTTCAATCTGGTGTTTTAAGGCAATGGCGATGGCATCTCCGGTAAGGTGTGCTAAATTGGTGGAACGATCAAACAGGCCACCCAGTCCCCCGGTGGCCAAAACCACATAGTCGGATTGGTACATGTGAATTGCACCCGTCCCATCACTGGCCACAACCCCGTTACAGCAGTTGTCCTGACACATCAGATCCACCATCGCCATGTTTTCAATAATGGTAATATTAGGTCGTTTTTTGACCTGGGCCAATAACTTACTGGTGATTTCTCTTCCGGTGAGGTCTTCATGGTAGAGAATCCGGGCTCGGGAATGGGCCCCTTCTCTGGTATAGAGCAGTTCCCCGTTTTCCTTTTCAAATGTCACACCCAGATCAATCAGATTTTTAATGATTTCCGGGGAGCTGCGAATCATCACAGCCACCGAAGCGCGATCATTTTCATAGTGTCCGGCTTTTAGCGTATCCTCGAAAAAACTGTCGTAGTCATCCGTATCCCTTAAGACACAGATCCCACCTTGGGCCAGATAAGAATCACTTTCATCCACCGCCCTTTTAGTGATCATCAGGATCCGTTTGTTTGGCGGAGTATTCAGAGCATAAAATAAACCTGAAGCACCGGTTCCAACGACAATGATATCAGTTTTCCCGTTCATAGCATATGCTCGCTCATTGGGCCAGTTCCAGCATTTTTTCCAGGGCCATAACTGCCTTTGTTCGGGTTTGTTCATCAACATTTATCTGGTTGATGCCGTTTTCCAGGGCATGAGCCACCTTATGCAAGCTGATTTTTTTCATGTTGGGGCAGATCTGATTCTGATTGATCGGATAGAATTTTTTGTCGGGATTATTTTTCTCCAGTTGATAAAAAATACCAATTTCTGTCCCGATGATAAATTCTTCGGCGTCACTGGCAGTGGCGTAATCAATGATCCCTGAGGTACTTCCGACATAATCGGCGGCACCAATCACTGTCAGCGTACATTCGGGATGGACGAGCACCTCTGCGTTGGGATGAGCAGCCTTGGCTTCTTCTAGCTCATCGATCATGATTTCATCATGGACGTGGCAATAGCCATCATTGAAGATAAAATTCTTTTCCGGAAGCTGGCTGGCAATGTATCGGCCGAGGTTTTCATCCGGCACAAAATAGATGTTTTGCTGGGGTAATGCCCTGACTATTTTTAGCGCATTAGATGAGGTCACACAGACATCCACGAATTTTTTTATTTCGGCGGTTGAATTGATATAGCAAACCACTGCCAGATCCTCATAGTTTTCCCGAACTTCCTTAATTTTCTCAATTGCAGCCATATGGGCCATCGGACAATCAGCAAGGGCTTCCGGCATGATCACCGTTTTTTGAGGACTGAGAATTTTAGCACTTTCGCCCATAAAGGTAACCCCGCAAAAGACAATCACTTTTTGAGGTAGCTCGACAGCAATTTTACTGAGATAATAGGAATCACCGACATAGTCAGCAATTTCCTGAATTTCATCACTGACATAGTAATGGGCTAAAATAACCGCATCTTTTTCTTTTTTTAATTTTTCTATTTTTAACAAGATCTCTTTCAATTTTTTATGCCTCCACCTTTTAATCGGTTTTTTATGATTAAAAGTATAGCACTTATCTTTACACCTGACAAGCTGACTGTAAAGTTTATTTCAGATATTTAATGGTTATCGTTGAAATACTGTACCGACTGATCGTTAATCTGTTGCGACAATTGTCGGTACTGCTTTCTCTTTTTGTCTAACGTTTTTATTTAATTTATCAATTTTTTAATCTTTCGGTTCCCTTCCATCATTTGCCCGCCGATAATGATGCCAGCCTGATAGTGGAGCGTAACGTCGTTGCTTTCTGAAGTGAGCTGTTCGAGTAAGTGCTGGTTGGCGAAAACGTCGTGGAAATAGCCCAGATCGTCCTGAATTTTTTCAAACGCGTCCATTGATTTGCGGGTTTTCCGATCAAGAATGGAAGACAGCGCTTCGATGGCATAGCGGAGTTTTTTACTTTTAATGCGAACCCGGTGAACGGCTTGCTGATTTTTTACATCGAGACTTTTCATGCTCTTTTTGATTTTTTTGCGCCAATTGCCAATTTGTTTTTTTGTATAATCTTTAAGGGACGCTAAAAGCAGTGGCGTCTCTTCATCCCAGGGATCATTGAGCTCCCATACCCAAAGGTCTAGTAGATCCAGGGCAAAGGCATCGGTTTTTAGATCGGCTAATAAGTGTTCAAAGGCGATGGCCCGCTTGTTCAGTAGATGGGCTTCCAGCTTTCCGAAGTCGCTAATTTCCTGGTTAGTGTTTTTTCTTACTTTTAAAAGATCTTCCAGCAAAACATCCAGTTGTCGTACTTCGCCAAACTGCTGCCCCATTTTCCTCAAGGTATCCTGTTGTCGCTGATAACTTTCACCTTTGAATAATGGCTTAAAAAAAGCCAGCATCGCCCTGAACTTCCTAATTCTAACCCGAACCTGATGAACCCCTTCCGGATCACTATAATCTGCAAAAAAATCATCATAGGCATTTATGATTTCATTAAAGCCATTCTTCATGATAATCTCCACCGATGCGCCCACCTTTTTTTTTGCTTTTATATTCAGGCTTGATTGATTAACAATTTTTACTGATTTTATTGGCGGTATCTGGGGAAGTAACAACCCCTTTTCATATCGTCCCTGGTTTTCTAATAATAGGGCTGACATCTTTTCCATCATCATCGCTATTTTCCTTCCTTTCATATTAATGATTTTTAGCGCTTTTATTTATATACCCATCGGTGCCTAAAACCCATAATCTAATTGATTGTTTTTATCGAAAATAAAAACAGGAAATCAACAAAGGCTGACTTCCTGTTTTAAATTATGAGCGGGCCGTTAAATTCAGTGAACCACAAAGAACACATATTCCGGGTTGATATAAATGACAAAGGGTTCGCAAAGATTATCTAAGCGATTGCGTTCTTCCCGGCTGATTTCACACTGAATATGAAAATCATCCCGACTATTGGGGCAGCAACCTATTTTTAAATAAAGTGATGTCCGAAAGGGCCCATCACTTTCATCGGCAATCCAAACCAGAAAACTGTTTTGCTGCTGGCCCTCCTGCTTGTCCACCAGTTTAACCTGATTAGCCCGGATTCCTAAATAACCGGACGCCGCTGTTATTTTTTTTTCCGTAGCAAGTGAAATATCCCACTGCGGTACATATAGTCGATTTTCGGAAAGCCGGGTTGCGGCCACGATGTTTTTACAACCGGTGATTTTTGCCGTCTCCAACGATGCTGGCCATTTAAAGATATCATCTTTTTGTCCATAGATTTCGACCTTTCCGGTGTTAAAAACCGCGATATAGTCAGACAGGCGGTAAGCCTCCTCGCGATTATGGGTGACAAAGAGAGTCATTCCCTGAAAATCTTTTAACAACTCCGCCATTTCACGCATCATATGATTTCTGAGATGCACATCCAATGCCGAAAATGGCTCATCTAATAACAGAATATCCGGTTCAACCGCCACCGCCCTGGCCAGGGCTACCCGTTGTTGCTGTCCCCCGGATATTTGGGAAGGGTAGCGTTTTCCAATATCACCTAAATGATATTTTTCCATTAAAGCACTGACCCGATTCTTTATTTCGATCTTAGACAGCTTATCAAGACCGAAGGCAATATTTTCCTCAATGGACATATTAGGAAAAAGCGCGTAGTTCTGAAACAGGAAGCCTACCTTTCTTTCTCCCATGGCAAGATTGATTCTTTTTTCTGAATCAAAGAAAGTTTTGCCATTGATAATAATCTGTCCCTGATCCGGTTTAACCAATCCGGCAATGCAGCGCAACAGCATACTTTTTCCCGAACCGGAAGCCCCTAAAATACCAATAACCTCTTCTTTTGACTGTAGTTTAACATCAAGCTGGAAGCCGTAGAGTTTCTTTTTTATATCAACTAAAAATTCCATTTAATCACCCTCCCAAGCCCCGCTGCTGATTCTTTTTGTAGCTTTCCCAGTAATTATTAATCACGAGAACGGTCAGTGAAATGGCGAAGATAATCATCACCCAGATCAGAGCAATCTTCATTTCGCCACTCTGAGTGGCAAAATAAATAGCGACCGGAATGGTTTCTGTTTTTCCTGGAATACTGCCGGCCACCATCAGGGTTGCTCCAAATTCGCCGAGACATCGCGCAAATGTCAATGCCGTGGCGGCAGCAATCCCGGGCCTGGCAACCGGAACGGCTACCCGCCAAAAGACCTTTCTTTCCGATGCCCCAAGGGTTCTGGCGGCACTAAGGATATTGGGATCGATTTGTTCAAATGCACCCATCGTCGTTTTATACATCAGTGGAAAAGCCACAACAATGGCAGCTATCACAGCCGCATACCAGGAAAAGATAATATTTACCCCAAATATTGATAAGAAATTACCAATTGGACCGTTTTTCCCGATCAAAAGAAGGATGGCAAATCCTGCAACTGTTGGCGGTAAGACCAGTGGAAGCGTTAAAATACCATCAATCAAACCTCTCCATTTTCCTTTATAATTGGTCATCAGCCATGCAACACTAATCCCCAGAAAAAAATTAATGGTTGTCGCTGTTAGCGTAACTTTGATTGAAATCCAAGCTGGTGAAAAATCGAAATTGATACACCTCACTCCCTTCTACACTTCTTAATTAACCTGAATTTTATACCGATGTCATTACTTTTAGCTGCTGTTTATAAAAGCAATCTGGCTTAAATCCTCTGTTTTAACGCTGAAATTTAGAGTGTTTTAAATCCATATTTAACAAAAACATCTTTAGCTGCGTCCGTACTTAAAAAATCGATGAATGCTTGTGCTGGTTCTGAATTTTTACTGGTTTTAATCACCGCTGTTGGGTAAATAATTGCTTTATGTGATTCATCCGAAGCGACCGCAATTGTCTTAACTGAATCAGACACCTTTGCATCGGTTGAATAAACAACGCCGGCATCAACATTTCCCGTTTCAACCCAGGTTAATACTTCTTTAACATCTTTACCATATACTAATTTATCGGTTATTTGATCCATTACATTATAGTGATTAAAAACATCAACTGCATATTGACCAGCTGGCACAGTTGAAGGTTCTCCAATAGCGACTTTTTTAATCGAAGGATCAACTACTTGCGCAAAATCCGTAATGGTGGCGGTAGAATCTTTAGGTACGATCAAAACAACATCATTGCCAAGCAGCTCTTTGATGGTATCATTACTTAACAATTCAGCATCTTTTAAATTGTTCATATACTTCGTGGATGCAGACAAGAAGACATCGACATCAGCGCCTTGTTGAATTTGTTCGGCAAGTGAACCAGAACTTCCAAATGTAATTGCCAGCGTTACATCGGGTTCCTCCTTGGCATATAAATCCTGAATTTCTGTCATGGCATCTTTTAAACTGGCAGCGGCTGAGATAGTCATTGATACCGGTTCCGAATTACCTTCCTCCTTGGCTGCTGACTGACAACCTGCCAGTGCAAAAACCATTGATACCAATGCGATCAGTACAATTCCTCTTTTCGACGCTTTCATCTCGCTTCTCCTTTTTCGTGTTTTTATTATGTTTTGTTATGTTTCGATGTTTTTTATTATACAAAACACCAGGTTCAAAGTCAATTCATTCCATGTTTTTATTTAAAACACGTTATCAACACTATCCGATATCAAGAACCTTGTTTTATTTCTTTTATATTCATCGATTCTTGTATATAATAGAAAGATAATCAAAGAGGAGGCGATCATAGTGAATGATGAACTTTTATACACCCCAGAAGAAATCAGCAAAAAACTTAAAATAACTAAAAACACGGTTTACGAAATGATCAAACGGGGCGATCTTGATGCCCATCGTTTAGGTAAGCATCTGCGCATTTCCCAGTCCCAGTTCGAAAATTATTTATTAAAATCGAAGGGTTCATCCAATCAGTATCAGGGAACGGTGTTTATGGAAGCAGATGAACAATTTGTCAAAGTGGATGATATCACGATCCATGTTCATACCGAATTAACTGGAGAGGTGAAACTTTCTATCCGACCGGAGGATATTATTCTCAGTCTGGAACCATTTACCAGCAGTGCCCGAAATATTTTTAAAGGGGTTGTTGTTGATTTGATCGAAAACAATGATGGCGTTAAGGTTGTTCTGGACATTGGCATTCCTTTGATGTCACTTATCACCAGAAAATCCATGAATAATATGCATATTACCAAGGGCTGTGACCTATATGCGATTTTTAAAACCATGTCCGTTAGTGTCTATAAATAACGATTTGGGTCGTTTATGCATTTTTTTAGTTAACAAATCATCTAAATTTAAAGCGGCTTACGCCGTTTTTTTTTCTACTATTTTAGCGATCTCAGTTGCAATCTGCCCAGGTAAAAACCCGCAACAGTCATACAACGAAGTCAGATCGCCCTGTTCCATTAAAGGGTTTTCAATCGCACGAATCCGCAATTTGCCAGGATTTATTTGCTCATCCTGGGCAATCGCAGCGGCCAGCTTTTCTCCGATGCCACCACTTTTGACGCCTTCTTCCAGAATATAGACAAGCTCTGGCTGTTGTAGCAGTGGCAGCATTTCGCTTAAATCAAGGGGATAAACCTTGACCAGCTTGATCAGACGGATGGAATACGTTGCCCTTAACAGGGCAATGGCATCATAGGCATTTTCTGTTATCCTGCCATAGGTTACCATCACAATTTCTGGTTTAACGGTTTGATGGGCAGCTCTATTGACATCCTGATTGAAAAAATCCTGATAACTCAAACCCTTAAGCTTTATAAACCCACTGCGGTCATATTTTTTCTCGGCACCTTTGGGATAACGAATCACTGCCAGGCTTTTATTTTCAAAACAGGTTGCAAAGCTCATTTTCATTTCATCATAGGTTTCCGGGCTATAAATCTTTATTCCCGGGATGGAGCAGAGGTAAGAACAGTCGTAGATGCCCTGATGGGTAATCCCGTCTCCGGGCACCAGTCCACACCGATCCAGAGCCATAATCAAGGGCAGTTTTTGAATGGCCGCATCATGAATCAGTTGATCATAAACCCGTTGGACGAAGGTTGAATAAATGGCACAAACCGGGGTTTTTCCGTTGGCCGAAAGACCGGCTGCAAAGGTGACGGCATGTTCTTCGGCAATCCCCACATCATAAAAGCGCTGGGGATGAGCCTGAGAAAATTTATCCAGGCCGGTGCCGCCGGTCATCGCGGCGGTAATCGCACAGATGGAAGCGTCGGTGTTCGCTGCAGCTACCATGATCTTTCCGAAAACGGCCGAAAAAGTATCTCCCGAGGGTTTCGCTTCAATTCCTTTGGACAGATCAAAGGGGCCTGAAGAATGATACCTTTCCGGATGCTCCTCGGCATGCTGATAACCCTTCCCTTTTACCGTGTGGACATGAACCAGGCAGCAATTTTGTTTGCTTTTTGCTTCACTAAGCACCGATTCCAACTTTTTCAGATCACCACCATCAACCGGTCCCAGGTAATCCAGACCCAAATGTTCAAAAAAGTTCTCGGCTACCACCCGTTTTTTTATCTGCTTTTTAAATTTTCGGGTACCTTTAATCAGGCCCTCCCCGACTAAGGGAATCCTATGCAAAACAGACTGGGTATGATGTTTTAAATTAAAATAATTCTGACTGTTTCTGATTTTTGATAAATAATTAGATAGGCCACCGACATTTTCCGAGATGGACATTTCATTGTCATTGAGGATAATGATTAATCTCAGATTTTTTTTATTGCAATTATTTAGGGCTTCATAAATCATCCCGTTTGTGAATGATCCATCCCCCACTACAGCAACAACATAATGCTGCTTGCCATCTAACTGATTGGCCATGGCCAGACCCAGGGCCGCCGATACGGAAGTACCACTATGCCCGGCCCCAAAAGCATCACACTCGTTCCGATTGGTAAAACCAGAGATACCCTGCCACTGACGTAGGGTATTAAACTGCTGCTGCCGTCCGGTTAACAATTTATGAGCGTAGCATTGGTGACCTACATCAAAAACAATTTGATCATCGGGGTCGTCAAAAACAAGGTGGATAGCCAGGGTGGTTTCAACAATACCCAGATTGGAAGCCAGATGTCCACCATTTTTTGATACCGTTTCTAAAATTCTACTCCGTAGTTCTCCGGCCAGATTATCAAGGTCTGTACGGGACAGACTCTTTAAATCCTGGGGGGATAAAATATCATTTAATATCGTCAATTTGAATCCTTTCACTGTTTCTTCCCCACACCGCTAGGGATCATCGAAACAATTGCCATCAATCGCAGCATTATTTTGATCGTTTTTTGTTTTTACAGATTCTTATTTGAACCCGACTGAAGCCGCAATCATATCACAGGAAAAATAATTTTTCTTTAATCCTCTTCACCTGAATTTTTTTCTGAAACCTTCTCTGTTATCAGCTTTTCAAAGTCATCGACTGATAGGGGTTTATGAAAATAATAGCCTTGAACTTCATCACAACCATTTTCTTTCATAAACTCAAATTGTTCAATCGTCTCAACCCCTTCAGCAATGACCTTCAAATCCATTTGTTTTGCCAGGTTCAAGATGGCTTTGGCAATCTTTCCATTATCATTTGCCGGGTAATCCTTAATAAATTCCCGATCAATTTTCAGACGGTCAAAATTGAAATTTCGCAGGTATTTTAAGGATGAATAACCGGTCCCGAAATCATCAATGGCCACTTTAACACCCAGGGCTTTGATTTTCTCCAGTTGACTTCTGGCCCCTTCCATATTTTCAACTAGAATCCCTTCGGTAATTTCAACTTCCAGCAATTCTGCCGGCATTTCATATTTTTTTAGAAGCGTCTCAATAATTTGCGGAAGATCTGATTTTTTAAATTGAATCGGCGATAAGTTCACCGCCACCACATTTTTTTTGTTTGTTCGATCCAGCCACTTTTTGTTTTGTTTAATCGCTTCTTCCAAAACCCAATTGCCGATGGGAATAATTAATTCGGTGCTTTCTGCCACCGGAATAAACTGATCTGGACTGATTTGCCCGAGATTCCCGTTATGCCATCGCAACAGGGCCTCGCTGGCAAAGATTGCCCTGGTTCCGACTTGCACCTGGGGCTGATAGACTAAACTGAGTTCGTTCTTTTCAAGCGCACTCCGCAGCTCGGTTTCTAACTTTAAATTGTTAAAATAATTTTCTTTAATCTCTTTTTCATAAAAAACATAGGTGTTATCACCCGTTTGAAGGGCGTAGTTTTTAGCGATGTTTCCATATTCAATGAGCTTTTCCAGATCAGCACTATCCTCCTGAAAAACAGCGATGCCAATCGACACGTTTAGGTAAACCTTCTCGTCACCAATGTCGATAGGTTCTTTTAAATAGATCATCATCTTATTCATCAGATGATCCATTGCCAATCTATCAACACAATTAACCCGAGAAATGACGAACTCGTCTTTACGGAGAAGTCCCAGGAGATCCCCACTGTTTAAGAATGTCTGAATCCGCCGGGATGCCTCTCTCATGAAAATGTTCCTGACTTCTTTTCCTAAATTATCACGCAGCCGATTAAAATTTGTAATCTGGATAACAATGATCGCCAGATGATCAACCTGCTTAATAAATTCCCGGGTTTTAATCTCAAAAAGCGCCTGAGTTGGCAGTCCGGTATTTTCATCATAATGTTTAATTTTATTGATGGCCTCTTGAGTAATCTTTATTTCGGTTAAATCTTCAATGACCTCCAGATAATTACTTAAGGTCTCACTTTTGCTGTCTAACATTCTCGAGATGGTCATATATTTGGAATATCTGGTGCCATCTTTTTTTTCATCGACAATTTCTCCCTGCCAGTTGCCTTCCTCCTTGACCGTTTTCCAGATCTCGCGGTAAACCGCATGTAAATTCTCCTCTGCTTTGAAATCGATCGGTTTTCTGCCCATGATCTCGTCTTCCGAATAGCCAGTAATGGCTGAAAACGCCTTGTTAATATAGACAACCCGCATCTCGGCATCCATAATGATAATCCCTTCTTTGGAATTTTTAAAAATACTGTCGGTGATTTTCTCCCGGGAGCTGGCTTCCTTTTTCTGTATCAGCAACCGGGCAACTATCAGGCTGACAATGCCTAAAACAAGAATCAGCAAAGCGGCGATAAGCATCATGTTCCGGTTATTTTCATTTATAAAAACGCCTAAGGTGTCTAGAGGAGCCGCACCAACTAAGATCCACCGCAGATTTTGATAGCCTTCTAATGGATAAATGGGCGTATAAAAATAGAGATCCTTGCCATCATCGAAATAGCCATTGCCGTTGTTCAAAATGGCCTGCCAAATTTCCGGATTTTCCTCGCTGAATGTGCCTTCCTCGTGATTGCTGTACATAAACGAAAAGTCTTTGTCGCTGTTCTCACTTAACAGATAATAACCTTCATCATTTAATAGCAAAACCTTCATATCCATATTGCTTTGTGAATCATTTTCGATTTGATCCAACATATTTTTAGCCAGATAGTCTAAAACCAGGATTCCCTGTCGTTCACCTTCATCATTAAAAACCGGTATCGTCAGTCGCATTACCGGTTTTACCGGCATTTCGACTTCTCCCCCCTCTTTACTCAAATCCATCGGTGAAATATAAATTTCACCGGAATTCAGCTTCATTGCCTCCAAAAAATAGGTCTGATCACCCTTATTTTCCAAGGCGCTGTCCGCAACCGCTGTGGGGCCATTTTCAGTATCATTCACGCGCACCTTTTCAGCCCCATCAATGCCGACAAACCGGATCGAATCATAGATTTTTTTATTTGTCATCATGTTGGAAAGCATTCGTTTTAACTCACCTTGATTATTAACATCCGCCGAGTTATTAATATAGTCCTTCATTTCGCCCGAGTGCAGAATAATGTTACCATCTGAATTGATATCTTCAAAAATCAAATTGACGTTGACGCTGACAATCTCACCGCTATTTTGTTGTCTGATTTTTATGATGTTCTTTTCATTTTCAATATTGATATTAATAAAAAGACCTGCCAAAGCCACCACAATCAGCAATCCTGCTACAAAGATCATTAAAAAATTCTTTAGCATCTGTTTTATGCGCGTATTTTTAGTCTCCATCATCATTGTCCTTTCGATCAAATTTCTTATGACCATTATACTCGACTGACCACAGTGATGCAATTAAATCCATGCCCGAGTAAAAATCAACAAAAAGCCACACATCTTAGATGCATAGCTTTTTTTGTGCTTTTTACTTGGGTTTTAAATCCTTATTTGAACGATACTTGGCATTTTTGTTGAGAGCATTAGCCGATACTTGGTTCAATAACCGCTTTCGGTTCGATGACTACTACTGGTGCCTCACTTTTTAGATTAAGTGCATGCACATCCGGGGTGTGAAACAGGGGCATTTTTTTGATGATCTTTACCCACACCACCGAATAGGTGACAAGCAGTGCCAGTAAGATAAAGAAGATCTTATAGATCAGCGTTCGGGCTTCCCCCTCAGCAATGTTCCAGATCATAAAAAGATTACCGGCGATACATAAAAATTGTGGAATTCCAAATAAGGTCAACTTCTTATTTCGACCCGGCATATCCGGATATTTTTTTCGCAGGACCAACACCGAAATATTCACCAGAATATAGGAGGTTAACCAGAAACAAGATGCCGCCAATAAGATATTGGAAAGACCTGATGATTGGGTAAACCCTGTTGCCAGCAAAACAAAATTACCGCCAAAAATGAGAATCAGACCGCCAATCGGCACCTTGTTTTTGTTCTTTTTGGCAAATATTTTGGGCATACACTCATCCTGAGCCATCCCGGAGAGAATTTTACCGACACTGCCAAGTACGGTATTAACCGTGCTGACACCTGCTAAAAGGGTGACAATCCCCATCCAGTAGACTCCAAATTGTCCCAATAAATTCTCTGCAAAGATCATATGCGGCAATGCCTCGCTTCCCAATTCTGCCAGGGTGACATAATTGGTCATCCCAACACCCAACATGGCCTGGACAACAAATAGCATCACAATCCCCAGAATCATGGACAGGGGCACATCGCGCTTGGGGTTCTTTAAATCTTTAGCCAGGGGAATCACAAATTCGATACCAATAAACAACCAGAATGCCACGGCTGCCAGTGAGACATAGCCACTGAGCCCAACGACCGGAGCTGCGGTCTGTTGGGCTGCCGTTATTACCGGTCCAACCCCCAGCTTAAAGAAACTAATAATGCCCATCACGGTCATCGATCCGATTAGCAAAACAACTACGATGCTTTGAACCCTGGCAAAAAGGTTGACGCCCTTGTAATTAATAAAGAATAAGATGGACAGGATGGCCACACTAAGAACTGGTGCGGGAATCATTGGTAAAAAGTACGCATTAATGACCATCCCACACATGGCCATCTCCACCGAGGCGGCCAGAATGCTGGTAATCACATAGGCTGACAGATTTGAGATAATCGACGCCACCGGCCCCAGACCAGCCAGGGTATATTGTCCCAGTCCACCTTCCACGTTCGGCATAATTGCATAAAGCTCACCAAAGGTAATCGATAGCATGATATTTAAAATCAGCACCACAAACAACGACACAATAAATCCGGTTCCGGCCAGGCCCATTCCACGACCCAGGGTCAGCAGACAGCTGGTGGCCACAATGAGTCCTACGCATACCGACACGGCGCTTCCCAATCCCAGTTTTTTCTTGTTTTCCATAATCGTCTCCTTATAATTAAATTCTCATCATAAAATTTTTTTCTTGTGAAGCCATAAAAAAAGATGCCCGGACACCTGCTAACAGATATCCGAGCACCCTTGCTCTTGTTTTATTTTTTATTCTCTATACGTTTGATTAAAGATTTTGCCAATTGATACATGTAATTGTGCAGGCGATTAATAATCGCCCCTACATTAATGTTAATTCGACTTATAATAACAATAATTTCTAAATCATAATTTATCTTTAAATCACGATTAATCGCTTGTTATATTCTATTTCCTTTAAAGAATGAACATACTTTCCCGGTGTCGTATTGGTGAGTTCATAAAAATCCCGGATCATGTGGGATTGGTCATAGTACCCCAACTCGATGGAAAGCTGTGCCAGATTGGCATCAAAAATGTTTTTATCAAAATTATTGAGATTGCTCAACAAATGTTGAAACCGGATCAGTTTACAAAAGATCTTCGGCGGCAAGCCAAATTCCCGGGAAAACACCTTATTAATGGTGCGCACTGAATAACCAGCGGTTTCGGCCAATTCACTGACCTTGATCTGGCCAGCGGTAGCGCTTATTTTTTTAAGCAGAAACTGCTTTAAATTTCTGTTTTTATCCTCTGCCTGAGACTGCTGATAGAGGGGGATATACATTTTTAAAAACGCCTGGATCTGATTATTAAAATCTCGGCTGGTGGTGATCGTATCAAACAATTCCTTATTTTTAATCACTTCCAGAAAGGGAATTTGATTTTCCACAAAATCGGACATCGCCACATGATTAAAGTTAAAGGACAAACCGGGCATAAAACGAATGCCAAAAAAATAGCTGCGTTTATTATTCACGATCCGGGGCTGTAACACCGTTCCGCAAATATTGGCATAAGGCTGTTTGTCATCGCAGCAAAAGAGCATATCGATGCATCCGTCGGGCACGGCAATAACTTCATTGCCGATGACATCATTATTAAAACTATAAAAATGAGAAATGCCATAATCCATCACCACCGCCTTGTAATAACGCGAGGTTGCCATCACAAAATAAGGCTGCTTGGGACTGACAATTATTTTATTCTGATCACCAATCATTGGCCTCCTCCGTCCTGTTATTTTTACCACTTTGGCATATGTACATTATAACATACGAATATTCGAAAATACAATGATTCGCTCCTTAAATTTTCGCTTTAAAGCGGTCGTATCGAAACGCACTCAGATCCAGGGTTGTTGTTTCTGCTGTTGCCAGTTCGGATAAAAGTAACCCTACCGTGGGCGCGATGCCAAAGCCATGGCCGGAAAAGGCGGCGGCAATAATCAGTCCCGGCACCTCTTCCACCGGGCTGATGACCGGTACCATGTCGGCACAGACATCCATCCAACCCGCCCAGGTTCTAACAATCTTGACATCCTCCAACATCGGAAAGTACTTCATAATTCCCCGACAAATACAGGAAGCGGTAATACTGGCAGTCGTGGGTGTGCCATTGTCCCGGTTCACCCCTTCAAACCCCGATGATCCCCCAAAAACAAAGGAACCGTGGGTGCTCTGGTGCCCGTAAAAATCGGCAGCGGCAGTTCCCAGCATCTGGTAGAACATCGGCGGCTGGGCTTCGGTGACCAATACCTCCAGCAAAGCCTGAGTCATGGGGATATCAATTCCTAATTGGGAGGCCAGTTCCCGGCTTTCGTAACCGGCGGCCAGAATAATCGTCGCCCCTTCATAAACAGCGTTTTGGGTCACCACCTGCCTGGCCTTACCCCGGATCTTACGGATCTCCTGGACTCCTTCGCCGGTGATAAAGCGAACCCCCAACTGTCGGGCTTTCCGATAATAAGCCAGGGTTGTCAGCATCGGGTTGGCATGACCATCAGTGGGACACCAACTGGCACCGGTAACCTCTTGCGAAAGATAAGGACAGATCGCTCGGGCTTCTTCACCGCCAATCATCCGGACCTCCAAGCCGCCAGCGGCAGCGTCTTTGGTCAATCCGCTCAAAATATCAAGATGCGCTTCAGTTTTACCCAAACGCAGATTCCCTTGCTGATAATATTCCACATCCATATCAAGTTCCTCGGACAGGGTTGGCCAGATGTTTTTAATGCCATACATGGCCAGCGGCAATTCCCGTTTGTCCCGGCCGGACTGGCGAACACCGCCGCCATTTCGGGACGATCCGCCATTCCCGATGCTCTCGCTTTTTTCCAGGACAATAACAGAACAGCCTTTTTTAGCCAGATAATAGGCGGCTGCATTGCCAATGACGCCGCTGCCAATAATAATGATGTCTGCATTGTTTTTCATGTTATTTTCCTCATCTAATTTCTCTTCTATTTTTCATTTCCTAAAACCTTCATTTCAAGCGGCCGCATCGGTGCCCGGGAAACCGCCGGTTCCAGATCCAGGGGGGATACCCCAAGTTCCCGGGCTACAATCCCCTTGATCAAGCGGCCGCAGGTTTGTCCCTGACAGAGACCCATACCGGTTCTTAAATAGCGTCTGATTTCTGTTAATGTGAACATCCCATCGTGAACCGCTTTTCTGATTTCGCCTTTGGTGATTTCTTCACAGCGGCAGATGATCATGGCGTCATCTGCCGCGGGGAGATAGTCACCCAGATTTCGTGATCGATCCTTGTTATTTTGCATCGTCTACACCTCCTGTGCCGCTTTAAAAAAGCGGGCCTTCATGGCCATGCTAAGCGGCACCTTCATGGTTACTAAACTGGTTTTGTCAAAAGCCGGAAGGCTTTTGACTTCCGTAATTTCCGCCCCACAGATTTCTTGACCACTACGATCCAGGGCCATTCCCTGGCATCCTTTTTCCGGCAGCGGGTAAAACTCATAGGGGATGGTCACCATTGCTGTGCCCGCTTCTTCGTCCTCTTTGACTAAGAAGATCGACTGTCCGGAACAGGCCGCCACGCAGAGGCCGCAACCCGAACACTGAGCATCGGCCCTGACTACGGGCAGGGAGGTGATTTTTTCACCGATGCTGATACACTTTTTCGGACAGGCATCCTGACAGGGGTTACAGGGAATATTTTGGGAACATTCGATAACGGGACGAATCCCTTTTGCTTTTGTGACGCCCGGATAGCTTAAAACTTCTTCGTTGGTGAGATAGCCTCGTGTCAACAAACTCTGGGAAACCTCATAGCCTTCCTCGGTGTGTTTGACTTCCCGGCCCTTGTTTTCGGGACTAAACATCCCCGCTCTTAGAGCCAGCAACGCCTCTTCCAACTCCCGGACCTTATCGGTTAGTTCTTCGCTGTCAATAAAACCTAACCGGGCAGCCGCCGCCACACCGGCGATACGGCCCTCAATCATGGCTGAGCTGGCCTCTTCAATTCCGGAAACATCACCCGCCACAAAGATTCCCGCTATCGAAGTTTCGCCATAAGAATTACCCATTGGCACATAACCACCCTTGGCGGGATTTTCTTCCATCGCACAACCAGCCATTTTAAGTAACTGGGACATCGGCGATAAACCGACCGCCAGACAGATAGTATCGACCTCAAAATCTTTTTGTGATCCCGGGATCACCTGCCATTTTGAATCCACCTCAGCGATGCTCACTCCGGTAACATAGTCATTACCATGGGCCTTGATAATGGTGTGGGACAAATAAAAGGGTACCCCGCAGCGGGCCAGCTTGGCAGCATGAACCCCATAGCCGCCAATTCTGGGAGCGGCATCCACCAGGGCCACCACCTCACAGCCAGCCTGCAGCAATTGATAGCTGACCACCAGCCCGACGTTACCAGTTCCCAGCATCAGCACTTTTTTCCCCGGTCGGATGCGGTGGAGATTCATCATCGTCTGAGCCGCTCCGGCACCAATAACGCCAGGTAAGGTCCAACCATCAAAGGTGATCATATTTTCGGAGGCACCGGTTGCTACGATAATGGCATCCCCTTTGTAATGGATCACCTCATCACCTTGGGAAACCAGCACTTCCTTATCCAGATAGAGCCCAGCCACTACGGCATTCAGGACCACCTCGACCCCAGCAGTTTGAGCTTCTTTTAATAAATCCTCGCCAATTTTAAAGCCACGGATTTTAGCCTTATGTTCTTTTGATCCAAAAAACTTATGGATCTGTTTAAATAATTGTCCGCCGGGTCTGGCATTTTCGTCAAAAACAATGACCCGCAGTCCTCTTTTGGCCGCCTCAATGGCGGCGGATAGCCCGGCCGGACCGGCACCGACGACTATTACATCATATCTTTTCATAACCCACCTATTCCTTTTTCTTGTCCTTAACCCAGGTTGTTTTTACTTTTTTGCACCCACCCCGTATTGGGTTAAAACAGTCATTCCTGCCACCAGCGGGGTAACACAGGTTCGTACATTTGGTTTGCCATCCACAACCATAACACAATCGGTACAGCGGCCAATGGCACAAAAGATGCCTCTTGGGGTATTTTCTTTGTGCGTGTGGCGTAAAGCCATCACCCCAGCCGCCCGTAGCGCCATGGCAATGGGTTCGGCTTCGTAACCTTCTATCGGTTTTCCATCAAAGTAAAAGGTGACCAAGCGGCCTTTATTGCTTTCACCCAAAATTGGGTGTTCTGTTATTCTCATTTTGATGCTCCTTTCAGTGATAACGATTTATGCCAGATAGGGTTCGTCCCAGAGGTTCAGCTTGGTTCCGATCCCTTTTTCAAGGGCCTTGCGATAAAGTCTTGTACCCCAGGCAATGTCTTCCACCGGCATGCCGCCGACGGTGTAAAGAATGATCTCATCCTCTGATTGCCGGGCCGGTGTTCTGCCGGCAATAATGTTACCCAGATCGCTGACATCCTCGGGTTTCATGATTCCTTTTTCAATCAGATCCATGTAGTGAACAGCTAATAATCCGACAATTTCATAGCGCGGTGCGGGTAATTCTTCACTCCAGGCTTCGTAGAGTTTGAAATTATCAACCACATTTCTAGCCCGATTTAAGATAAAATCGTCATCAAACCGAACATTTGCCGGCATACAGAATAAGGTGCCGGGTTTAATCCATTCTTCTTTAATATAGGGATAGGACTCAGAACCCACCGATCCCGATGTTGCCACACTGACAATATCAGATCCTCTGACCGCTGCTTCCATGGTATCCACAATTTCAATGGTTTTAATCTGTGGAAATTCTCTTTTAACATAGTCCGCATAGGCTTCGGCAGTGGCCCTGCGGCGGCCATTTATTTTTATGGTATCGATCGTTGGACAGGTCACCATAAACGACGCCAAAGCAGTTTTATTCATGACCCCAGGGCCAATGATCCCCACCACCCGTGAATTTTTTCGGGCCAGATATTTGGCACCGACTCCGGGAATCGCGCCGGTGCGAATGGCACTTAAGATATTCGCCGACATCAATGCCATCGGAGCCCCCGTCTCTTTGTCATTTAACATCACCGTCAGAATCGACCGCGGCAGACCTTTTTCCTTATTACTGGTATTCGACCCATACCACTTCATTCCGGCCATATCAAATTCACCACCTAAATAGGCTGGCATAGCCATATAGCGTCGATCCGGTCCATCAAGGGGCATATTGGGAAAGGGTGAGCTTTCCGGAAAGGACAGCATAATGCCGTGGGAGTTCCGGTTTGCTCCGCCCATAATATAATCGCCATCGCTCATCAGTTTAAACATTTCAATCATCGTGTCCACACAGCCGGCCATATCCAAAACCCCGGCTCTTATCATATCCGGTTCATTTAAGTATAAAAAATCAATTTTAGTTTCCATCATTATTTCTCCTCATCTTTTATTTGAAATACAACTAGGTGTTTCTCATAATTTTTAAAAAAATCATCGTCTACACAAGCAGATCATTTTCTTCTAAATCATTTTCTTCAAAAATAAAAAAAGACAATGCGCTTACTTCCCTTGGGAAATCAGACCGCTTTGTCTTTCTGTCTATACTTTACGCTATTTTTAATGGATCTTATTGTAAAAATCGGAACTTTTTTTAAATTTTTGACAATTATTACTCGCGCATACTTTTATGTGATGGGGACGGTGATCTCGGCAATCTCGTTTTTCCCTCTGACAAAGGTGACGGTGAGGGTTTTACTGTCTGTTTCCAGCGCATAGGCAATGCTTGCCGAACAGCTTCCGCCAATCGGGGTCTCCTGAATCATTCGGTTAGGGTCTTTAATATTATAGGCCTCAAGGTTATTCCCTTTGTCATCGACCACCACAAAGTCACCCTGGGCCAGAAAAAAATCCATGTCATATTTTTTCTGATAGCTGATATTGTTGTATGTGTAATCAAGAAAAATAACCTGTTTAGGATTGACATCGGTATCCGCACTTCTTTTTGCAGTTTTTCTAGCTCCGTTAATTGCGACACTGTAATCGCCAATGACAGTGGTTACTAAAAAGGGCTCATTTATCACCATTTCCGGTAGTTTTTTGGCCTGGGTACTGGCTGAATCTGTTTGAAGGTTAAAAATATTTTCCAATCCACAGCCGGTAAGCCCAAAAACAATTAAAACCCCCAGCATCAGAAAGATACTCTTATTTTTCATAACCCACCTCCGTATGCTTAAATTATAGCCCCACTGAAAGAGGAAGGCAAGGAGAATTGCTGATCCTTGTGATCTCAATCGTTAATTTTCCTGATTGACTAAATACTGCGTTTGTAATTTTTGCTTTGTCAGCGGCCCAATTTTTCCGGCCCGGTATGCTTTGCTGTATTTGCGGCAATGTTTATCCCGACCCAACAAGGCCTCGGTGGCAAAAATTGTCCCCATCATATCGCGGTTCATCGGGTCCATCACCGCCGAGTCCATCCCGGCCTGAATGGCATAGGCTAAAGCATTTTTATTAATCAACGACCGAAGCGGCAGGCCAAAAGAAATGTTGCTGATCGCACCGGTTACATGAATGGTTGGATATAGTGCTTTGATGGCTTTAATTTCTTTTACAAAATTCAACAAGGACTGATTGTCCGTTGACAATGCCATCACACAGGGATCAATATGCATACGTTCCGGAGCGATGCCATATTTGGCCGCCTTTTTCACCATCGTTGTGGTAATGTCAAGCTTTGTCTGTAAATCAGTGGGGATACCGTTGTTATCGCAGGTAAGTCCGACTACCTCCCAGCTATTGCCTTCCATTAGGGGCAGCAAGACCTCGCACTTGTCGCCTTCTTCCGAGATCGAATTGAGCATCCCCGGTTTGTTGGCATATTTAAAAGCGGCCTCAATCACCCGGGGGTTGGGGCTATCAATGCATAAGGGTGTATCGGTAACATCCTGAACTACTTCAATCAACCATTTTAGGGTTTCAATTTCGTATTCCGGGGCGGTGCTGGCACATACATCGATAAAATCGGCTCCGGCTTCAGTCTGTTTCACTGCCCGATCGGCAATAAAAACCGCATCTCTTTTTTCGATCGCTTCTTTCACTGCGGGAATGGTACCATTAATCTTTTCTCCAATGATAATCATCTCTATCTCCTGTTTTTTTGTCATTCACAAATTCTAAAAGGCACTCTTAAACGGAGTGCCTGAAACAAACATGCATTTTTATCGCAAACGCTCTATCACTACAAATATAGCGAGATCTTTGTTATCAAGTTAAGTCAGATCAAACTTCCAGTTTTTTCTTCCGATAGGCCTTCAGGTATTTTACATTAAAGTCATCTCGTCCCACCAGGGTTTCGGCCGCGCAAATGCTCGACATCATTTTTTTGTCCAGGGGGTCGATTAGGAGTCCGTCCAGTCCTTTGGCGATCGCCATTACCGCGAAATTTCGATTGAGGAATTTGCGTTCCGGCAACCCATAGGAAATGTTTGATAACCCACAGATCGTATGAATTCCTTCGTAGTTTTTCATAACTTCGGAAACTGAATCAATAAAACCCATGCCAAAGGTTTTATCGGTAGAAATCGGCTGTACCAGGGGGTCAACAAAGATGTTTTCCAGCTTAACATTGTTCTGAACTAGTTTATTAATCAGAACATCTGCAATTTTTAGCCGTTGTTCCATGGTTTCTGGCATTTTTTCGTCATCCATACAGAGCGCCACAATTTTATAAGAGGTTCCGGCAACAAGCGGTAAAATGGCATCGAGCCGATCTTTTTCAAGCGAAATGGAGTTAATCATCACATCATCTCCGCTGAGTTTTAGTCCCTGTTCGATCACTTTAGGATCGGGACTGTCGACTGAGCAGGGAAGCGTAGTGACGGCTTTTATATTGTTGATCAGCCACTCCATGTAGTGGCCTTCTTTGCCGACAAATATACCGGCATTCACATCGATATAAGTCGCTCCGGCTTCGGCTTGATCGAGCGCCAGTTTCTTTATAAAGGCGTGATCTTCACGCTTAATGGCATCGCCAACCGCCTGGCGGCTGGCATTAATTAGTTCTCCGACGATAATCATTGGGCGCTCCGTTTATGACGCCATCAGGTTTCTGCCCAGCATTACCGCTTCACCGGCATCCGGGGCATAGCCATCGGCACCAATATCGTTGGCAAAATCCTGACCTACCGGAGCGCCGCCGACCATTGTTTTAACCGGTAAACCAGAACTTTTAATGGCGGAAACGGTTTCTCCCATGGCTGCCATGGTGGTTGTTAAGAGTGCCGACAGACAAATCAGATCGGCACTTTTTTCTTTTGCGGCATCAATAAATTTTTCAGCTGGAACATCAATACCCAGATCGATCACTTCAAAACCAGCCCCTTCCATCATCATCGAGACGAGGTTTTTGCCGATATCGTGTCGATCTCCGGCAACCGTACCAATAATCACAATCCCTCTGCCGCTGTTATCACCTTTTAATAGTGGCTTGATCATATCTAATCCGATTTTCATAACGTTGGCGGCCATCAGCATTTCCGGCACAAAAAGAGTTCCTGCCGAGAACAACCGACCCACCTCGTCCATTGCACCAATGAGCCCTTCATTTAAAATCACACTGGTATCAACCTCATCATCAATGGCTTCCTGCACAGCTGTCACTACTTCATCATCATCTAATTCTAAAATGGCATCATATATCTTTTGTACACTCATTTTTTTCTCCTTAATCTTTGTTTAATTTCAAATCGATCTTAAATTTGTTTTATTTAACTTCAGCTAATTGCTTTTCCAGTTCAGCGGCTTCTTCATCGGCAATGACGTAGGTATGTACCGCATCATCAGGAAAGGCACCATTGCGCACTTCATCACAAAAAGCGGTAAAACCCTTTAGTAACTCAGCACCCACATTGGCATATTTTTTCACAAATTTAGGGGTAAAATCATCGTAGTAGCCGACCATATCAGCATAAATTAATAATTGACCGTCAGTATGCGAACCAGCACCAATTCCCAGCACCGGAATACTCAGGCGCTCGGTAATGGCCTTACCAACCACTGCCGGTACCCCTTCAACCAGAATAAAGGAAGCCCCTGCCGCTTCAATGGCCAGTGCCTGTCGCAACAATTCCATCGCCGCGCCAGCACTTTTTCCCTGGGCCTTGTAACCGCCCATTTGGGCCGCAAATTGGGGGGTTAAACCAATATGGCCCATTACCAGAATACCGACATCGGAGATCGCTTTGATCCGTTGGCACACCGAATCGGTGCCGCCTTCCAGTTTAATCGCATCCACCAGCGATTCTTTCGTGAATCGCCCGGCATTAAAAACCGCTTCCTCGTTGGAGATCTGATAGGACATGTAGGGCATATCGCCAACAACAAAGGTATTCGGGGCACCCCGGCGGACCGCCGATGAATGGGCAATCATGTCATCCATGGTCACTGGAAACGTCGTTTCATAACCTAATGTGACCATTCCCAGCGAATCCCCCACCAGTATCATATCCACGCCAGCCCGTTCTTCATATTTTGCGGTTAAATAATCATACCCGGTGATGTAAACTATCTTTTCTTTTCTTTCGGCCATTTCTCTAAAATTAATAATACTTTTTTTCATCATAAGCTCCTTATTATTTTAATCAACCTCAAGTCAGTTTCCCTATTTGTCAAACCGCCCTGCCATCTGCTGATAAAGCCGATGGCAGCTTGAGGTTCTTTATGCTTGTTTCCGGATCAGCACAAATGCTCTTTTTATTTCGTTTTTCCGGTTCTTAAATAATCGTTAAGCTCTTCCTTGGTCATCTTGTCAATGCCAATATATTCTAAGGTATAGCCATTGGCGATTAAATCTCTGCCCAGAATTGCCGATGCCAGACTGATCATTGAATCGACTACTGGTGTGTTAACGCCATAGGTATCGCCCAACTGTTGATAGACAAAGCATCCCACCGGGATATCTTCAGTGATATAGCGGTTTTCCATCGTAAATGGTCCGGTGCCGTATTGGATTGGATCTTGTTTATCAAACGGTATTAAATAGTCAAACCCCATATATTCCTGACCCAGGACATTCTCCCGGGAGAAGAAGTGTTCTTTTTCATAGGGTTGAATCCCCACCCCAATGGTGTCAGCCAGGGCACATTCTTCCTGATAAAAGGTATATTGAACCTGGGAAATAGAAGGGCAATACGCGTGGGAATAAATTGAGAATTTGAATTTATCTTCACCAAAAATCGTTCCAAAGTTTTCCATCGTCGATACCCCCAGAATCGCTCCCGGGCAATGAAGAACCGGATTGACATTGGAAAACCCGGTATCTAAAACGGTATCCCCAGCTACGGCACCGTCACCTTCTGTCACGGCATCCATTGACGGCAGGTATTTAGAGCTTTCGATAAAGGCTTTGGTATCCGTTGCGGGCATTGCTGCACCCCGGAGTGTAATGGCCCGATAGTAAACCCGGATCTTATGGGTAATGACGCCTCCTGGCATTTCGACCCGGCTACCATAGGTCGAACTTGACCATCCACCGACAATCACATTTTTTGTACAGCCCGCTTCGCGCATCATTTTACGGAGGATCAGACTGCCAAAATTATCGGGAAAAATATGAATAACCTGACCATCTTCGAGACAGGGAATCAGTTTTTCAAAAAAAGGTTTGTGTCCAAAGGTTGGCGTGGCGATCACAATAATGCCAGCACCCTTAACTGCTTCTGCCACATCGGTGGTGACCTTGTCCATTTTGGCAAAACCTTCACGCTCAAAACCATAAAGATTGACTTGTTCGCCAAAGAATTTAATCCCAACTTTTTCCACATTCTTGAGTGTTTTTTCGGCAAAAGGCTCAAAATCGCAAATTCTTACCTTGGCTCCCCCTAAGGCACAGTCTCCGGCAATTGCCTTTCCGACTGCACCGGCACCTAACACTGCAATTGGTTTTTCACTTAAATAACTCATGTCTGCCATATTTTTCTCCTTTTATCATCTCAATTATTTATTGCTTAATCGTTTTCTTAACGCTAATGAACAAGCAAGGTTTGTGCCAAGATTACTTTTTCGTTTGTTTATCCAAATTGAACCATTTTTTATGAATTTTCGGATCCGCCAGCTCCGCAGCGGCTTCATCAGCAGCGACGGCTGCCTCCTGTTCCATAAAATCAGCATACTCTATTTCGTCTCGTTTGAGCTTACCTGAGAACAAATGGTAGAGGAATCCCAGAATCATTGCCAATTCGATAAAGAGGATCGGGAAACCGGCAATCGTCTTAACGATTTTGATCCCGTCGATACCGCCACTGATTACAAATACCAGCGAAATCAAACCGATGAAAATCCCCCAGAATACTTTGATTGGCAGGGGCGCTTCTTTTACACCTTTGGATTGTTTTAATGACATGGTCGAAATTGTCGATGTCATCGAATCCGCCAGGGTAATAAATGATAAACCGATAGTGACCAGCATGATAATGCGAATTAATTCAGTAAAAGGCAAGAATTCAAAGATATACATCATAAACGCCTGGGCACCATTGTCGGTCAGGAATCCCGACATATCAGCAATACCTCGGAGTTCCAGGTCTAATGCCAATCCGCCAAATACACTAAACCAGAGAATCCCGAACATTGCCGGCAGAATAACATTGACCGTAATAAACTGTCTGATGGTTCGGCCATAGGATAATTTAACCAGAAACAAACCAACAATTGGTCCAAAAGATAACCAGTCAACCATCCAGTACATATCCCACCATTGCGGCCATAAATCACTGTCAATTATTGGTTGGGTAAATAAGCTTAGATCAACAAAGTTATTAATAAAATATCCCAATGACTGCGTAAACAGATTGAATATATAAGCCGTTGGTCCGGTAATCAAAACAAAGATCATCAAAGCAATAAAAATCCAGGCATTCTTATCACTGAGCCAGGAAATTCCACGGTCTAAGCCAGTTGCACTTGAAATCGTATAGGATGCAATAATGACACAGGCAATGACGGCCCATACCGCCGGACCTGGTTCGATCCCAAACACGAAATTGAGTCCACTGCCAATTTGCAGCAGCCCATATCCCAGCGATCCAGCCACACCGCCACAAATGGCGAATAGGATAATACCGTCAATAACTGTATTGATTTTTGAATTGAGTTCTTTACCATCATTTAAATAAACAAGACCGGCACTGGCGGTGTAGCTTTTGTTCATATTATAGTAAGCATAGCCAATGGCAATTCCCGCTACCGCATAGATCGCGTAAGGTGAAAACGACCAGTGCAAAAAGGATTTACTCATCCCCCAGATAACGGCGTCCAGACTTCCGGCTTCGAGACCAACCGATGGCGGTGGTGCGAAAGTATGCATCAGCGGCTCGGTGGCTCCCCAGAAAACGATCCCGGTTCCAATCCCCGCACAAAGCGAAATCGCCCACCAGATCCAGGTTCGATATTTTGGTTTTGCATTTGCGCCCCCAAATTTAATACTGCCAAAGGGATGGACAAATAATAACACCATACAGCCAACAAAAATCAATACCCCCAGAGAAACCATCCACCCGGCATTTGCCATTAACGCGATAAAGAAATCAGTCATTCTGGTTGTAAACTCGTCCGGCGAAACAAAGCCGATAATAAGGATTATTCCCATTAATACAATTGGAATCGCAACGGGTACAATACGTATTCTTTTTAACATAAACTCTCTCCTTCTGATTCTTAAACTTTTTCTGATCTTTCTGACCTGGTTGTCGTGAATTCAATCAAACTAACCCCATACATCTTACCTTAACCCTATAATCAACACCTCCCCAGCTTAATTTCACACATCGTTACGATATCAATAATTTATAGCAAGCTTTATGCCAATTCGTAAAATTATCAAATTTCGAAAATAACGCGAAATTAAGGGCTATTGGGGATGTATGTTCTTGGGATGGAAGAATAGGCTGCAAAATATTATGCAGGTAATCTAACGTTTCTTTGTAAACCTTTGCACGAAACCCTTTATTTGCCTTCTTCTGGTTGATATTGTAATGTTATTTTGCATGTCATCATTTTTTGCAGGCGTTTTTTGCTATTTCTAAGGCTATTTTAACTATTTACGTGAAATTTAATTACAATTCCGACTTTTTTGAGTCCTCCATCACCATTTTATTCCTTTTCTTATTATAGCGTAGCTCCTTCAGATCTGCACTTTTTTGATTATTTTAGAGGTCATCGGCGGCATCTCAATCAGTGTTTTTTCGTAAATTTTCATCGATTGATGTTTCTTGGGCACTTAACCATCTTTTTGTACGGGAGCATAAATTGGCATAAACCTTGCTAGTATAAATGGCAACTCGCACTAATTTAAACATCCCAAATTTTTAGGAGGAAGAAATGCAAAGAGATTTAAAAATTAATTACATGACAACCCGAAAAAACCATACCTGCTATGGTATGGGTATTGGTATCATGGTATTAGATGATGCCTATCCCGGTTTTCCTGGTGATGTCCGCAATGCCAGTGCCTGGGGTTTTCCGATTCAATATGAAATCGCCAGGGGCGTCGATAATTATACCCTGGTCTGGGAACAGGATAAAAGCCCCTGCCGGGAACCCATTATCCAGGCCGCAAAAAACCTGGAGCAGATGGGCTGTCGTGCGATTGCCGCTGAATGCGGCTATTTTGCCTATTTCCAGCAAGATGTGGCCGCGGCTGTCAATATTCCTGTTTTTATGTCCAGTTTGCTGCAAGTCCCCTTTATTCAGCAATTGATTGGACCCACCAACGCGGTTGGGATCATCTGTGCCCAAAAACGTTTTTTGACCAATACGCATCTGGAAAAAGTCGGGATTGATCTCAATAGCAACTTCTACATTGCCGGCGCCCAGGATGAATATGGTTGTCCGCAGTTTGACACGCTATGGGATCATGAAAAACGTCCTGTAATACCAGAAAGTTACTATGACGAATCAGAACAGGATATGATTCGGATCACCAAAGAATTTACTGCCAAACACCCGGATATTAAGGCAATCATGTTAGAATGTACCGGCATGCAGCCCTTTGCCAGAGCGATTCAACGCGCTGTTGATTTGCCTGTATTTAGTTGGGGAACCTTGCTTGATTACGCTTATTCCTGCATTTCTCACCGGGATTATTACGGTCATATCTAAATCTTTTATAATAGACTTTAGTGATCAGTACTCACTACTAAGAAAAGGAAGTAAAACCATGAAACCTTATGAAAAATATGTGTCAAAATCCGATCTGCAGGTTATTCACGAGGAATCACTGCGGATCCTCAGCGAAGTTGGGATAAAATTTGAACACCCGGAAATTCTGGATATTTTTAAATCTCACGGTGCCCGCATTGATGGGAACACCGTCTTTCTTGATGAAAAAATGATCATGGCCGCGATTTCAACCATTCCCGAAACCTTTACCATTGAAAACTCCAAAGGAAATCATACGCTTGGCGGCGGGAGCCTGATTCTGATGCCTGGCATCGGCAATATTTTCCGTCTGGAGCAAGGTCATTTACATAAAATGACCAATGATGATACGGTCGATCAGTTCAAACTCTCCGATACCAGTGATGTCATTAACTGTAACTATTTTAATATTTTTCTCGATGACAAGAGCCTGACCCAGGATGAACGGGTATTTAGTCCGATCGCGATGATCTTAAAGTATTCCAATAAAACGGCCTTACATTTAATGGCTAATACCTTTCCGTTAAAATCCGGGGTCCGGGAGTCGTTTAAACAGGGTCTGGAACTGATTGAAAAATTCGAAGGCCGCAGCGGTGTTTATAATAATATCATCCATATTAATTCGCTATCGCCCTTATGCTTTGACCATGATCCGCTCGATAAGTTCCTGGTTGCTGCTGAAATGAATCAGCCGGTCTGGTTTTCCCCTTGTGCAATGCCCGTGCTGACCGGTCCGCCATCAGTTGCCGGACTAATTGCGATGACAAATGCTGAAGTTCTAGCCGGTATGGTCATGTCCCAATTGGTTAAACCTGGGCTGCCGGTGGTTTACGGACAGACCTCAGCCTCTACCAACCTGCGAACGGTTCAACTCAGCATCGGTGCCCCCGAAACCGCCTTGATTGCTTATGCCACCCGGGGGCTCGCCGATTTTTATAAGCTTCCCTGCCGTACCGGCGGCGGCTTAAGTGATGCCAAGGATTTTGATATCCAGGCCGGGATTGAATCCGATATGATGATTCGCTCAACCCTCGAAGCTGCTCCAGATCTGGTGCTCCATTCGTGTGGGATCATGGGCAGTTTTAATATCCTGAGCTTTGAAAAATTCCTAATTGATGAAGACACCTACCGAATGAATCGTCGGCTTCTGAGCGGAATCAAAACTGAGGAAAGCTATCTCTGTCATGATCTCATTACCAAAATCGGCCCGCGCGGTAACTTCCTTCAGGGTCGCACCCCGAAAATGTTTAAAGAGGAATTTTTTGTTCCCAAATACTTCAACAAAGAAGACCCCAACCAATGGCAGGAACATGGCAGCAAACCAGTGCTTAGAGATGTCCAGGCCGCAGTTAAAGAGCGCTTGGCCAGCTATACGCCACCGGATATTACCTGCGAACAGGCTGATCTTTTAAACGACTACATTCCCACCTGTTACCGGGAGCGCATCTAAATAAAATCGGATCTAAACAAAATAAAATTTTAGGAGATTACAATGGAAACAACACAAAGAAATATTGAATTTAATGTTTTGAATCAGACCAAAATTGAAATGATTCACGAAAAGAGCATGGATCTGCTGGAAAATTTTGGCATGCAGGTTACTGGTGAGCGAACCATTGACTGTTTAAAAAAATACGGCTGTACGGTTGACGGTGATCTGGTCAAATTCCCCAAAGCTGTTATCGATAAAGCGCTTGCCACCATTCCCAAAGAAATAACCCTTTATAACCGCGATGGCCAAAAAAGCATGGTCATCAACAGCCAAAATAACGTCTATTTTGGAACGCACTCCGATCAATTAGAAATTCTGGATTATAAAACAAACACCGCCCGTCCCTTTGTTAAATCAGATATTAAGGACATGTGTAAAATTGCCAGTGCCTTATCCAATATCAGTTTCGTCCTATCGGTGGGCATGTGTGCCGATGTCGATCCCAAGGTTCAGTCACAGATAACTTTCATCGAAACCTTAAAAAACTTTGATAAAACGATTAACTTTTCAACCAATGACATTGGGTCACTCCAGGAGATCATTGACATTGCTGCGATTGTCGCTGGTGGGCACAAAGAGCTGGCTGAAAAACCCTTTATCTTTAATTACTGTGAGCCGATTCCACCGCTGACCCATCCGGTCGAAAGCACCGAAAAATTATTTATCAGTGCAACCAATAAGATTCCCGTTGTTTATATGCCTTATTCGATGATGGGCGGAACTGCTCCCCTTTCGATTGCCGCGGCTTTAACTCAAAACAATGCCGAAATCCTGGCTGGCGTCGTCATTACTCAGGCTGTCAATGAGGGCGCACCAATGATCTACGGTTCGATGCCAACAATTTTTGATATGCAGACCACGATTGGCTCCTATGGTGCCCCTGAATTCCATAAATCGATCGCTGCAGCCTCTGAACTGGCTAACTACTATAACCTGCCATTTTATGGAACCGCTGGATGCAGTGATGCTAAAACCATTGATCCCCAGTCAGTCGCTGAAGTCCAAATGGAACTCTTCTCGACCATCTTAAGCAAGGCTAATCTGATTCACGATGTCGGCGTCTTAGATCATTGTAACTCGGTGGCTCCGGCAATGGTAGTATTAGCCAATGAAATGATTGATCAGCTGTCGGCTTATTCCAGGGGTGTTGAGGTCACCGAAAAAACCCTGGCCATGGATGTTATTAAAGGGGTCGGCCAGGGCGGCCATTATCTAAACGAAAAACACACCCTTAAAAATTTCAGAAGTATCTGGTATCCGGAATTCTTTTCCCGACGCATGGTCAATCCCGATCAGTCCGATGTGATGGAAATGGTGAATGCCAAAATTGATGCAATTCTTAAGTCCCACGTCGTTCCCGCTTTAGATCCGACCATTCTTGCTGAAATTGAAAAAATCGAACAAAAATATTTATAAATTCAGTCATTTTAGTCTTTTTTATAAATAAACAGGCAACCTCGGGATAGAGGTTGCCTCTATAATTTTTTTGGAATTCGTGTTATTATACTGTCAAAGTCAGCAAACCCCGAAATGGAGGGCCGTGAAATGAACTCAAAAAAAGAAGCGATTATGACGACAAGCCAAACGTTTTTCCCCATTCAGGATGTCGAGCGGATTGAAGATGTCTGTATCCATGTAGTTGACAGTGACGGAAAAATTGTCTGCTATTCAAAAGGCTGTGAACTGATCGAAAATATGAAACGTGAAGATGTCATCGGCAAAAATATGTCTGACATCTATGATTATCTTGAAAATGAATCGATGGAATCCCTGGTCTTAAAAACCGGGAAAAAAGTCCAGGATGTGCATGTTAAATATACCTCCCCATCGGGAAAAGTTGCCGATGTGATCAGTAGTACTTATCCGATTTTTTCAAGAAAAGACCCCAAAAAAGTTTCTGCTGCAATTTGTATTTATCGGGATATTTCGGCCTACATCCATATGTCGAGCACGATTAAGAAGCTACAAAATGATTTGAATACCCAGCAAATTAAAAACAATGGCACCCAATTTAGTTTCAAAGACATCATCGGAACAAGTCCTAATCTTTTAGAATGCATTCACCATGCCAAGATTGCAGCTCAGAATGCGGCGCCGATTCTGATTGCCGGATCTACTGGCACCGGCAAGGAAGTTTTTGCCCAAAGCATTCATAACGCCAGTGCTCAGGTTAACAAGCCTTTTGTAGCGATCAATTGTTGTGCCATTCCCGAACATTTACTGGAAAGCTCACTTTTTGGAACGGTTAAGGGCTCTTTCACCGGTGCCATTGATACTATTGGTCTTTTGGAAGCAGCTGAAGGTGGCACCATCTTTCTAGACGAAATCAATTCCATGAATTTAGAACTTCAATCAAAACTGCTTCGGGTTCTGGAAACCGGAAAATACCGAAAGGTAGGGGGCCATAAAGAAATATCCGCTAATATCCGGCTATTGAGTGCCCTTAATCAGGACCCCTTAAAAGCGATCGAAGAAAACCGACTTCGTGCTGACTTGTTTTATCGGCTGGCCGTTTTTTCGATTCATTTACCGGCCCTCAAAGATCGGAAACAGGATATCATCAGTCTTACCCGAACCTTTTTAACCACTGAAGCGGCTGCCATGGGAAAACAGCTCTTCACCATTTCGTTATCCGCTCAGGAAATTCTTCTTTACCATGACTGGCCGGGAAATATCCGCGAATTAAAACACGCCATTACTCATGCCATCTATTTATCCCAATACCAGGATACCATCCTGACCCCGGATCTGTTGCCTTCCTATTTACGAAAGAAGATCACTGATAAAAAAATCTATGAAAAGTATCTGGCCGCCAGTAGCGATGATAAAAACCTCAAGAACACCCTCAGCAAAATTGAAAAACAAATGATAATCGAGGTGTTACAAGAAAATGATCGAAACATTTCAAAAAGCGCCAAAGAACTGGGCATTTCTCGTCAAAATCTACAGTATAAGATCCGCTTGCATGGTATTAAAGATTCCGCTGATACGTTTTAATAAAAGGCTTCCGCCCCAAAGTTGCAGAAGCCTTTTTTGTGATTAGTTATTCACTCTATGTTATCAATTTTTTCATCCGATGAGTAACCATTGGCATTTATACCTAAATCACATCGAAATACCCATGTTTTTCTTAAGGAATCGTTTAATTAAGGGTTTCTGTGGTATAATTAAAACAGTGAATATTGAACTGCCTTTATATTATCAAACATTCTTTATCGTTCCTCTTTAATACAATCGTTTGCATTGTAAAGCTCCTGTTCGTGATCACGCGAAAGGACTACTCGTCTATGAAAGAAAAAGCTATACTCTATTGTGAAGGTCAATTTGGTGAATCCGATGGAAAAACCGCTAATGGTTTAATCCGTCGTTCTCAAAAATATCAGATCACATGTGTGATAGACAGCACCAAAACAGGCATGGATGCCGGAAAAGTACTCGAGGGGTTTGACAATGGTATCCCTATCTATCGGGATCTTACCGAAGCCATGGATCAATTAACCGAAGTACCTAAATATTTCATTTATGGCATCGCTCCCAAAGACGCCATCTTATCGATCAAAGAACGACGTATTTTTCTCAACGCGATGTCTTTGGGAATGGATATTGTTAATGGTCTCCATGAATTTATTTCTGAAGATGCCGAATTTAAGCAACAGGCCAAAAAATATCGGGTTAAACTTTATGATATCCGAAAGCCCCTTGCCAATCGCTACCTGCACCTCTTTACTGGCGATATTCTAAATGTGAAAACACCGAAGATCGCTATTCTTGGCACCGATTGCGCCGTCGGTAAACGAACCACCGCCATGAAACTCATTACCGCCCTGAAAGAACGGGGACTTCGGGCCAGCTTTATCGGGACTGGTCAAACCTCCTTGATTCAGGGTGAAAAATACGGCATTGCTCTGGACGCCATTCCCTCTGAGTTTATGACCGGTGAACTGGAAAATGCGGTTGTCGAAGCCAATATCCATGAAAAACCGGACGTCATTATTCTAGAAGGTCAGGGCGCCCTCAGTCATCCCGCTTTTATCAGCTCCTGTGCCATCATCCGCGGCGGAAAACCGGACGGCATCATTGTTCAGCATCCACCCAGGCGAATAAACCGGGTCGATTTTGAGTATTTGCCAATGCCCACCCTCGCCAGTGAAATTGAACTGATTGAACGCTTCTCACAGTCTAAGGTCATTGCCATCACAATTAATCACGATGATATGAGCGAAAACGAAGTGGCAGATACCATTAAAGCTTATGAACAGGACTATCGGCTACCCACAACTGACACCTTAATCCATGGCTGCAACAAGCTGGTTAAGGCCGTTCTTGATGCCTTTCCGGAGTTAAAAGAAAAAACCACCAACTAAAAAACGGGATGATGGGCGATCTCATCAGAAAAACCAACCCGATAAATTTCTTGTAATGGCGACGAACAGTCTTAACTGTTCGTCTTTTTTTGACACTGTTTTCAAAATGGGAGTGTCATCCCATTGGAAATTGATACAAACAATTCTTTGTGTTATCATTATCACACTTATTAAAGAGGTGTAATTGGAGGTTATAAAAATAGATGAAGCAACTACTAATTATCGAAGATGACCGTCATCTCAGCCGTGGCTTATGCCTGGCTTTGAAAGATCCTAAACTTCAAATTGTGACATGTTTTGATTTAAAATCAGCGCAAGAACAACTTGCCTGCGGTATGACCGACTTAGTTTTACTCGATATCAATCTTCCTGATGGCAATGGACTGGATTTGCTTCGGCAAATTAAAACGGGGGGCAAAGCCGTTCCGGTGATAATTTTAACTGCCAACGACACCGAAGCCGATGTGGTAATGGGGCTGGAGGATGGTGCCGATGATTACATCACCAAACCCTTTAGCCTGGCAATCCTCCGGGCTCGCGTAAAAGCACAACTGCGACGTCTGGTCACCAGTGAGCTAAAACCGATTATAATTGACCGTTATCAATTTGATTTTGCGCAAATGGATTTTTATCACGGAACCACTGCCGTGGAGTTAAGCAAGACAGAACAAAAGCTGCTTCGTTTGCTGATTGAAAACCGGGGACAAACCCTCAGTCGGACGGTTTTGATGGATCGTATTTGGGCGGACGGCAGCGATTTTGTCGATGAAAATGCACTTTCCGTCACGGTTAAACGTCTCCGGGACAAGTTGGATGCAACCGCGTTTATTAAAACCGTTTACGGTTTAGGTTATGTATGGGTGGTGAAACCGGATGAATCCGTTTAGCCTAATCCTGCTAGTCGTTGCGATGGCAACCCTGTTATTGAGCCTGATGATCGTACGACTGCAACGCCATAAAACCCGCAAAATCATGAAAGCCCTTAACCACATGCTGGATCGCGCCCTGGATGGCAGCTTTACCGAAGCTCATTTCGATGAAAGCCTGCTCTCTTCGGTTGAAAGCCGACTTTACCAGTATTTAACCGCTTCTTTGGTATCGGCCCGCAATGTCTCCGCTGAAAAAGAAAAAATCAAGCAATTGTTGGCCGATATCTCGCATCAGACCAAAACCCCGATTGCTAATATTATGCTCTATTCACAGCTACTGGCAGAACAGGAACTGCCGGAAGAAAGTAAAGCTTGTTTAACGCCATTGCAGGGCCAAGCCGAGAAGCTGAACTTCTTGATTACCGCTTTAATCAAATTATCGCGGCTGGAAACCGGCGTTTTTACCGTTTTTCCGACTTGCGCAGCGATCGCCCCAATGCTTTCGGAAGTGACTCAACAAGTAGCTCCGAAAGCCGCCCAAAAAGAAATTGAATTGACCGTAACTGTTACCAATGGCGATGCCGTGTTTGACTACAAATGGACCCTTGAAGCCCTCTGTAATGTCGTCGATAATGCCATAAAGTATACCCCTCCAGGTGGCAAAATCCAAATTTTGGTCACGGAGTATGAGATGTTTTGCCGCATTGATATCAGCGATACCGGCATGGGTATCGCTGAAACCGATCAGGCTAAAATTTTTACGCGCTTTTACCGTTCCCCCGCACTCAGCGAACAGGATGGTCTGGGAATTGGTCTATATTTAACCCGCCAGATTTTAATCCGGCAGGGCGGTTACATTAAAGTCGCTTCATCACTGGGGGACGGCTCCGTTTTCTCGGTTTTTTTACCCCGGACGGTTTAAATTCTTACAAAACTGTTAGAATTACTTCCAAGCGGGAAAGATTCTGGAAAGAAACCCATGATAAAGTTTATGCGTTGAAGAATTCAATGTTTTATTTTATTTTTGGAGGTATTTATGATTTTAGAGACAACTGATTTAAAAAAAATTTACGGTGCTGGCGAAAGTACCGTAAACGCTCTGGCCGGCGTCAATCTGGCCGTTGAAAAAGGCGAATTTATCGCCATTGTCGGAACTTCCGGCAGCGGCAAATCCACCCTTTTACATATGCTCGGCGGACTGGACCGCCCCACCAGTGGCAGCGTCACAGTCGACGGGCAGGCTATCTTTTCATTAAAGGATGAAGCGCTGACGATCTTTCGCCGTCGCAAGATCGGCTTTGTGTTCCAGAATTACAACTTAGTTCCGGTGCTTAACGTCTATGAAAACATCATCTTGCCGATTCAATTAGACGGTAACCGACCCGATGCGGCTTATGTTGAGCGCATCATCGATACCCTGGGCCTTAAATCCAAGCTCCAGAACCTGCCCAATAACCTCTCCGGCGGGCAGCAGCAGCGGGTTGCCATTGCCCGGGCACTCGCCGCAAAACCAGCCATTATTTTGGCTGACGAACCCACCGGCAATCTGGATTCCAAAACCAGTCTGGACGTTCTGGGGCTACTAAAGATTACCAATCAGAAATTTATCCAAACCGTTGTCATGATTACCCACAACGAGGAAATTGCCCAAATGGCTGATCGCATCGTCCGCATCGAAGACGGCTTGATCGTCGCGCGTTAAGAAGGTGTAACTAATGAATATCGCCAACAAAAAAACCATTCGGACACTGAGTATTAAAAGCATGAAAGCCGCGCGAATAAGAAACCTCATCGCTATTCTGGCCATTGCTTTAACCACCATTCTGTTTACTTCGCTGTTTACCGTATCCTTGTCGATTAACCATTCCGTCCAGGAGGCAAACTTCCGTCAGGGCGGCGGCTGGAATCATGGTACCTTCAAATACATGACCCAAGCGCAGTTTGATGAAATTAAAACCGATCCCCTGATCAAAGACTATGGGCTTCGTCGCTTTGTGGGAATACCAGAAACGGCACCTTTTCTTAAATCCCATGTGGAGGTTGGTTACAGCGATGCAAATCAGGCCCACTGGATGTATTGTGACCCAATCGCTGGCCATTTACCACTTGAGGGCACAGACGAAGCCGCCACCGACACCCGGGTGTTAGAACTTCTCGGCGTCGAACCGGTTTTGGGAAACCCCTTTACCCTGACCTTTGATGTGGATGGTATCACGGTAACCGAGACCTTTACCCTGAGTGGCTGGTGGGAATATGATGAGGCCATCGCCGCCAACCATGTCCTCATTCCCCTCAGCCGGACCCAGGCGATCTACGATCAAGTCGGGCTTGGCAGTAGGATTGGGGCCGATGGCATCACCGGTTCATGGAATATGGATGTCATGCTTGACCGTTCACAAAATATTGAACAGCATCTCAACGAAATCCTAAAAAATAACGGTTATCAAAATGAAAACCGCTCGCTGGGGGATAATTTTATTTCAACCGGTGTGAACTGGGGTTATACCAGCTCGCAACTTGCCGACAGTCTGGACCCCATCACCGTCCTTGCCATCGTGGGTCTGCTGCTCATTATTATTTTAACCGGCTATCTGATTATTTATAATATCTTTTCGATCTCGGTGTCAAACGATATTCGCTTTTACGGTCTGCTTAAAACCATCGGTACCACCGGGCCACAGCTCCGGCGGATCATCCGTCAACAGGCCCTGCTACTGTCTGTGATTGGCATTCCTCTGGGCTTACTGGTTGGCTATGGAATCGGGATCAAACTGACTCCGGTGATCTTGTTCCAACTTAATGGGGTCGTCAAGGATTCGGTATCAGCCAGTCCCCTTATTTTTTTAGGCTCAGCACTTTTTGCCTTCATCACGGTGGTGATCTCCTGCCATCGGCCGGGGCGGTTGGCGGCCAGTGTGTCCCCTGTGGAGGCCGTTCGCTATACCGAAGGCACAACGACTAAAAAAACGATCCGTAAGGGCCAGTCCGGACCATCGCTACTCAAAATGGCATGGGCAAACCTCGGTCGCAGCCCCGGCAAGACCGCTATCACAATGACTTCTCTTGCACTCGCGGTGTTGCTGCTCAATCTGACCGTTACCTTTACTAACGGATTTGATATGGACAAGTACCTGGTGAATATGGTTTCTGATTTTATTGTGGCTGATGCCGGTTACTTTCAGGTTGGGAATTACTGGGATGGCGATCATGCACTACCCGAAGATGTTATTGTTAGTCTGGAGAACCAGCCTGGCATAGTAGCTGGGGGCCGGGTTTATGGCAAAACCAGTGCGGTGGAGGAATTTGTTACCGCAGACCATATTCGTGAGAAAAACAGCCCATGGAATGACTCCAAAACACTGGATCATATGGTTACCTTTATGGAAAAAAATGAGGCCGGCTTACTGGCTGACCGCGCTCAGCTTTACGGCATGGAGCCTTATACACTTGATAAACTGACTCTCCTGCAAGGCGATTTATCAAAGCTTCACGAACCAGGCGGACGTTATCTCGCCGCGGTTTATAACACCGACGACTATGGCAACACCAAAATGGATTCCCATTGGGCCAAGCTTGGCGATACGGTTACCCTACGCTATGTGGAGACGTACGAATATTATAACCCCAACACGGGTGCCATTTTGGACCCTGATCAGCCACCCGATGATCAGCCTTATCGGTATCGGGCAAAAACCTATCAGGATATTGACTACGAGGTGGCGGCACTGATCACTTTACCAAAATCACTCAATTATCGCTACTATAGTGCTGATGAATTTATCCTAAACGATCAGACCTTTATTTCGGACAGTGGCACCGACAAGGTCATGTACTACGCTTGTGATGTTAGTGATGCGGACACTACCGCGATGGAGGCTTATCTGAGTGATCTGACCAATGCACAGTTAACCCAGCTCGACTATGAGAGTAAAGCGTCTTACGCGGCAGAGTTTAACACACTCCAAAAAATGTTTCTAATCTTGGGAGGCGTGCTGAGCTTGATCATCGGACTAATCGGAGTGCTCAACTTTCTCAATGCCATTTTAACTGGCATTCTAACTCGCCGTCATGAGCTGGCCATGCTCCAATCAATCGGTATGACGGGTCATCAGCTTAAAGCGATGTTAATTTGGGAGGGCTTGTTTTATTCCTTAGGTGCGGTAGTCGTATCACTGTTACTCAGTATTGCTGCCGGCCCCTTGCTGGCTAATGTGCTGTCTAATCTATTCTGGTTTTTTACCTATCGTTTTACCGTTTTACCGATCCTCCTGGTGGCCCCAATCTTTACCGTACTTGGCATTGCCGTACCGTTGATTGTATACCATGTGGTTTCCCGACGCTCCATTGTTGAGCGTTTAAGAGAAACGGAGTAACAAAAAGCCCCTGCTGTTTGCAGGGGCTTTTTAATTTCTATCGGTTAGCGTGATAATAGGCGTAGGTCATCGGTTCCTCTTTACTGAATCCGTCCCCATCAACAATCTTACCAATAAACATGTAATGGGTTCCCAGATCGATGGTCTGCTCTACTTCACATTCAATAAAGCACAATGTTTCTAGTAAGCCGGGGCATCCGGTTTTGCCGGTAATATAGCTGAGCGTCTTAAACTTGTCCACGTCTCGACCACTCTGGTAACCAAAGTGTTTAATCAGATCAAAATTGTCTTTCCCCAAAATTGAAGCGCCGAATACGCCCGATTCTTTGACATATTCTGCCGTCAAGGTTCCTTTTCCCAAGCACACACTGGCTTTTAAGGGAGTGTTGGTGACCTGGATAAAGGTATTGGAAACCATGCCATTGAGTTTCTCATCTTTAACAGAAGAAACAATATATAGACCATAACTGACATTAAATAATAAGGTTTGGAGGGCATCTCTTTTTTTGTCGGTTAAACCATCCTCGACTTCTTCTACCAGCACAAATTTTTCCGGCCCCACGCCGCAAACCGGGCAGACATCGGGAGGGGTTTCACCCACATGGATATAATTACAAACAGTACAGCGCCATTTTTTTTCTTTAGCAGACTCAACGGCTTCTGACTCTTCGATTAAGACAAACTTATCCGGTCCTACTCCGCAAATCGGACATTTATCCGGTGGAGTATCACCTTCGTGTACATAGTTGCATACTGTGCATCGCCATTTTTTCATTTAGTTCACCACTTTCTTAGAATTACTTTCTGCTTTACAATGATTATAATTTATAAGCAAATTGACGTACCGGGATAATCGATGTACTGGTTTTCATTATAACCTTTTTTTGATGAGATTTATATAATAATCGCATATTTTTGTGAAAAAACGACTCATATCAGGTTATAATAATTTATCATCGCAATTTATTATCGCCAAGCAAAGATCGGATGGAGTATGAAAAAATATCAGGAACAACTTAAAAATAATATTGCCGTGGCTAATGGTTTTGAAAAAGCCGATCTGGTTTTGAAAAATGCCCGAATTCTCAACGTATTTTCCGAGGAAATCTGTTTGCAGGATCTGGCCATTAATCATGATACCATTGTGGGGATCGGTTCTTATGAAGGCGTAAAAGAAGTGGATCTGGGCGGAAAATATCTTGTCCCCGGATTCATTGATGCCCATATGCACATTGAATCCAGCATGGTCACGCCCTTTGAGCTAGCCCGGGCGATTGTTCCTAGCGGCACCACGACGATTATTGCCGACCCCCATGAGCTTGTCAATGTCGCCGGTAAAACGGGTCTTGATTATCTTTTAGACGCCACCAAAGCGATCCCCTTAAACGTTTTTTTAATGCTTCCCTCTTCAGTGCCCGCCACACCCTTTGAAACAAACGGTGCCGGACCTTTTGGGGCTGCTGATATGCAACCCTATCTGGATCATCCCCAAATTCTGGGGCTGGGTGAAGTGATGTGTTTCCCCGATGTCCTGGCCGGTAATTCTGAGATTCTTGATAAACTGACCCTGTGCCGACACTTAATTTCAGATGGCCACGCCCCCGGTCTTACAGGAAAACCGCTCCAGGCCTACGCCTGCGCCGGCATCCACAGTGAACACGAATCCACTACCTTTGCCGAGGCCCTGGAAAAACTGCGGGCCGGTTTTTATATTCTGGTCCGGGAAGGTTCCGCAGCCAAAAACCTGCATGCCATCATTAGCGGTTTATTAAAAACGGAGTTACCGATCGATCGGTTCCTCTTCTGTACCGATGACAAACATTTAGAAGACATCCATCGGGACGGACATATCCGTTTTAATATCAAACGGGCCATTGATCTGGGGCTGTGCCCGATCAAGGCGATCAAAATGGCCACTATTAACACCGCCCAGGCTTATGGGTTAAAAAAACTGGGGGCTATTGCTCCCGGTTACCGGGCCGATCTGGTCATCTTATCCGATCTGGGCACCATGAATGTGGAGCAGGTCTATTGGAATGGCCGCCTGGTGGATGACTGCCTCTGGGAACATAGAACCCAGTATGAGATTGATCTCCGGCTCCTTGATTCGGTTCATATCCCGACCCTCACCCCGGAAAAACTGCAGCTCCCCATTGGCGAAAAAGATCATGTCATTGAAATTGTCAAAGATCAGATTGAAACCCGGCATCTGATTGAATCACTGCCGGGGAAAGACGGCTTTTTTACCCCCAACGCAACCTATAATAAGCTTTGCGTCATAGAACGATATGGTCATACTGGCAATGTTGGCGTAGCCCCCATCAAGGGCTTTGGGATAAAGAACGGGGCCATTGCCACCACCGTCGCCCATGACTCCCACAATATTATTGTGGTGGGCGATAATGATCAGGATATCCTGCTGGCAGTCAATCACCTCACCGAAATTGGTGGCGGTTATGTGGTCGCAGCTGGTCACAGCATCATCGGTGCAGTCCCCCTGATCCTGGCTGGCCTGATCAGTCTTGAAACCGGCGAGGTGGTTCAGGAAAAGGTGGCATCACTGATTTCACACGCCCATAAATTAGGGGTTCCCTCCGGGGTTGACCCCTTTATCACCCTTTCCTTTATGGCCCTGCCGGTGATCCCCGCCCTGCGCCTGACCGATCTGGGGCTTTTTGATGTCGATGCGTATCAATTGATATTCGAGTGATTTAGTTTCTCAGTTGAACTATTCACGACCATTTCTAATCCACATCTTAGCTTCATTTACGTCAACCCTAGATCAGCCCAATCGGGATAATCAGATTCTCACTGTCAAAGGCACCGAGTTTTTCGGCCATGCAAAGTACCGCACCAGTTCCGCGCTGAAAGGGCGACTTATTAATGACCGAAAATTTCTGTGTCATTCTTTTTAATGGCGTGGCAGTTTTTTTAATTTCGATCGGATAGAGTTTGCCATCACCTTCCATAATCAGATCGATTTCTTTGGCATCTTTGTCGCGATAATAATATAAAAATGATTCCCGCCCCTCATTTTGAAAACTCTTCTGAATTTCGCTAACGGCATAGTTTTCCAGGAGAGCGCCATTACTCGCACCATTCATAGCCGTTTCGACACTGCTCCATTTTGTCAGATAACAGACTAATCCGGTATCATAAAAATACAGTTTTGGCGTTTTAACCGTTCGTTTTAAAACATTATTTGAATAAGGGTGCAGATAAAAAATAATCCCCAGGGTTTCTAAGATCCGCAGCCAGTTTTTTGCCGTTATCTGGTCAATGTCACAATCATCAGAAATCCCCTTGTAATTCACCATTTGAGAGGTGCGGGCTGCCACTGCGGTAATAAATCTCAGAAATTTAAGCGAATCGATGGAACCTGATAAATCTCTTACGTCCCTTTCCAGATAGGTATTGATGTAGCTGGAATAAAAAATATTGCGATCCTCATATCGCTTACTGACCAGGGCCGGCATCCCGCCGCGAAATATCCGGTTAAAAATTTGCGGCGTACTGACTGAGCCGATACGCTTCTGCCGTTCATACAAAACCTCAAAATCCAGGGTAAACGCCCCTTCTGGCTGATGATAAATTTCCTGTTGCGAAAGGGTTGAAAGATGAAGCAGCGCCACCCGCCCTGCCAAGGATTCTTGGACCCCACTCATCAGCTTAAAAAGCTGGGAGCCCGTCATCCAAAAATCACCGGCCTTATGATTTTGATCAATACTCATTTTTATATAGGTGAAAAGCTCTGGCGCATACTGAACCTCATCAATGAAAACAGGCGGTTTGTGAAGTTGAAAGAACATCGCCGGATCTGACTTGGCCAATGATCTTTCATTAAGATCATCCAATGAGACATAATGTCTGCTTCGACCTTCAATCCTTATGAGTTCTTGCAGCATGGTTGTTTTTCCAACCTGACGGGGACCGGTAATCAAAATGGCCGGATATTGCTGATTTAATGAGAGAAACACATGCTCCATATTTCTTTTAATATACATTGCTACATTACTCCTTTCGGCTAAAATATATCACACCCCTATTTTAGCCGAAACGCTGGCAATAATCAAGCATGCAAGCAAACTCTTATTATGTATTGATATGGTCTTTAAAAACGGCTGAACCAAAATGATGGTTCAGCCGTTTTTATTTCATTCAAATACTATTTTGGCAATGCTGGCGCCTTCCCGGGCATCTTTGCCATAATAATCGGCACCGATGGTCTTGGCATATTCGGGGTTTAAGACCGCCCCGCCCACCATAATCGTGGTGGCCGGGCAGCTGGCCTTGATTTCTTTGATGATTTTTTCCATATTTTTAACGGTTGTTGTCATCAGGGCACTAAGACCCACCAGTTTAATGTCTTCAGCTTGAATGGCCTGGATAATGGTTTCGGCCTTGACATCCTTGCCAATATCGAGAATCGCGTAGCCGTAGTTCTCTAAGATAACCTTGAGAATATTTTTTCCGATATCATGAACATCGCCCTCAACAGTGGCTAACACAATCTTTCCTTTGACCACCTGAGCCTGACCGTCCCTGGCCATGGTTTCTTTGATGACTTCAAAGGCCTTTTGAGCCGTCTCCGCCGCAAAAATCAGATGGGGCAGGAAGCATTCTCCGGTTTCGAAAGCATCCCCCACCGCATCAAGGGCGGGAACGATTTCGTTGTTGACAATATCCAGCGGTTCTCGGGTTTTTAGCAGAATGGCGGTGGCTTCTGCCGCCTGATCGGTAAGTCCCTGTTCAATGATCTCTTTTAAGCCCAGGGCGGCTCGCTCCGTTTCAGATTTGGCTTCGCCAAAGCTGCTGTCTTTATAAGCGTTGGCATAAGCGATGCATTGACCATCCAACCCCCAGAGCGCCCGAAATGCTTTAATGGTGTCCATCATTTCTTTATTACTGGGGTTCATTATCGGGGTGGTCAGTCCCGCTTCCAGCGCCATGGCTAAAAAAGTCCGATTTAAAAGTTCGCGGTTAGGCAGCCCGAAGGAAATATTAGAAACCCCCAGCACCGTTGGCACCCCCAGCTCAGCCCGCAGTTTTTCCAGGGTTTTGATGGTTTCCCGGACTTCCTTCTGTTGCGCCGAAGCGGTTAACACCAGGGCATCAATAAGAATATTTTTTTTACTGATGCCGTAAGATTCGGCCGTTTTGATGATCTTCTTGGCAATGGCAAAACGATCGGCTGCCAGACTGGGAATACCGGTTTCATCCATGGTCAGTCCCAGAATAAGGGCACCATATTTCTTAGCAATTGGGAAAATCTTATCCATCGATGATTTTTTGCCATTCACCGAATTAATAATCGCTTTGCCGGGATAGCTTCGCAGTACCGCTTCAATGACTTCCGGATTGGAGGAATCAATCTGCAGCGGACAATCCACGAGTCGGCTGATCGTATCGACTGCCTCCTGCATCATTGTTAACTCATCAATATCCGGTAAACCTAAATTAATATCCAAAATACCCGCCCCGTCTTTTTTTTGATCAACGGCCAATTGGGTTACGACTGCGAGTTCACCCTGACGCAGGGACGCCTTAAGCACCGGGCTCGTGGTGGGATTAATGCATTCGCCAATAATATCGATATCCTCGCCTAAGATAATGGTCTTCGTGCTTGAGGATACGGCGGTAAAACTTTTTTGCGTTACCGCATAAAGGGGAAGATCTTTCGTGGCCTGCTTCATTTTTTTGATATAGTCTGGCGTTGTGCCACAGCAGCCCCCCAGAATTACGGCGCCCATTTCCGCAATTTGGGTCATATAATCGGTAAACTGGTCGATGGTGATGTCATAGACGGTTTTGCCGTCTTTCATGTGCGGCAACCCGGCGTTGGGTTCCACCATAATTGGTACCGAGGCATAATAAACCAGATCTTTAATAATCGGCAACATCGCATCTGGTCCAGTCGAACAATTAATGCCAATGACGTCGGCGCCAAGTCCTTCCAGGATGGCAACTACTGTTAAGGCATCGCTACCGGTTAAGGTTCGGCTATTTTCCTCATAGGTCATCGATACAATTACCGGCAGATCCGACACTTCTTTAGCGGCTATCAGGGCCGCCCGGGCCTCGCAGATATCGGTCATGGTCTCAATGACAATCAGGTCCGCACCGGCCTTATCACCGGCCGCAACCACCTCTTTGAAATAGTCTACAGCCTGGTCAAAAGACATTTCGCCCAAAGCCCCGATCAGGGTTCCCAGAGGACCCACATCCAGGGCCGTAAAATCCGGATTCAGGGATTTGGCATTTTTTACCCCAACCGTAACCAGTTGTTCCACCGAGTAGCCACTCCCCTTAAGTTTATAACCATTAACCCCAAAGGTATTGGAAAGAATAATATTGGCACCAGCATCAATGTATAATTGGTGAATTTCTTTAATTAGTTCAGGATGGGTCAGGTTCAGGGCTTCTGGCACCGGACCGATTACATCTAACTGGTTCTGAAGCAAACTTCCCATGGCACCATCGAGATAAAGCCGTTTCTTTTTGAGTATTTCTTTTATATTCAACGATCTGTCCTCCTATTTAAGAATCTTACTAACTTACTTACCCATTAAACCCCAATATCCTCTCGATTTTAAAACAAAGAAAACCTCGTCGGTGACGAGGTTAATGTTCTGCATTAAAATCCCATCATGGCAAAATAAACTGCCGGTATTGGCACCGTGCTTTCGCTGGTTGCCGGGTTTCATAGGGCCTGTCCCTCCACCTCTCTGGATAGGTAAACTATTGAGTTACTTTTTTTAGAATAATACCCTTAATTCTTTTCTTTGTCAAGCACTAAATTCAGCACAACTCAATCTCTCCCCAGGCACCCAGTTGATCTTCAATGACAATAAGAACGCCTGCAATTTCGGGAATACCTTTGACCCAGGCGATTCCATGTGCAACATCAGCTGGTTTTTTAATGCGGTTGCACAGCGCCGTCGCCACAGCATCAGCCAGGGGAATGTCGGAACTGATGATGGTAACCGCATCAGCCTTCCCAAAACTCAAGGAATGACCCATGATCCCGGATGAAGTGCAAATCCCCAGCGGGTTTTCGCGGGGTTTTATTTTTATACCCAAATCCGCAAAGTGAAGATTTCCGGTATGAAGGGCAATTCGCCGTTCTTTTTTTGTCTGAATAAACAGATCTCCACCGTTTTCCACCACAATCTCGGTTGAATAGGATTTTAGCATCCTGCCGATATACTTTGAGACAGCACCGGCCACGGCTGCCATCGGTCCTACCCCGGCTCTTTTCCCGGCTGTTAACATATCCGAAACAATCGGGCTTGCACAGGGATTTAATGTCAGCGGTGTCAGTGACGGTATAAAATCCGGTTCGTCATTATTGTAGCTAGCAATGTTTTGGCGCAGCCTGTGAAGCTCAGTTTTTACGGCTTCGGTTAGTTGAGGGGTCACACTGCCGTGATCTACCCCAATAAAAAGATCGGATTCAAATTCGAGGACCTGGAAATAATCCAGATCCTCGGCTTTCATCACATTTCGATAGGTTCGCGGTTCAAACATCCTCAGATCAGGGCGTGTATGGCCCGCATTGGACAGGCTTTTACGCATAGCAGACATTCCAGACACTTGTCATCGTGATGGACTAGCGACCAGTCCTCGGTCATTTCAAGTGCTCCGACCGCACAGACCGCGGTGCAAGCGCCACAGGCAACACATTTGTCCGGATCAACCTCGACCACTGACTCGATGTCTCTGACACCAATCTGGTGTTCTCTTAAATAGATAATCCCAGCTTCTATATCCGCCTCTTTGCCTTTTATTTCGAGTAGCAAGGTTCCTTTGATATTATCGTCAATAAAGGCTTTCAGGATATTAAAATCGAGATTATAGGTTTTAATCAGCTCCATCGCCATCGGCTGACCGGCAGACTTTTGTGGGAAGGACAAGAGTATTTTTTTTGTCATCATCGGGATTCTCCTTCCTTGATCAAAAGCCCCTTAATAGTATTTTCCATGGGAAAGCTCAAAATCGGTTCCTGAAGGAAAAACTCACCTTTTTTAATCCAGTTGCCCAGTTCTGCGGCGATTTCTCTGGCCATTTTCAGACTGGAAAGCGGTGAAGTCTTGATGATCTTACCATTAATATCCACTGATCCGCTCCTCAGCTCAGCATAGCTTACTTTTTTTAGATTCGGTTTCGCTTTTTTGGGGACACTATAGTCAATCACATTGGTATAAAGGTCTTTATTTTCCACCGCAACATAGGACATCATTTCCTCATTGAGAATCGGAATCGGGATGCCTACGCCGACAAACATCGAGGTGCCATAGCCTTCATAAACCGCACCCCGAATATATTTGGGATTCATTTCTTTCATGTTCCCAATTAAGGCCAGGGTCGCACCGGGAGTTTGGGGATAGCCCTTTTCGTCTCGCGGACAAGCAGTGTTAAATTGAGTCCCCATCCAGGATACATGGCCCTGAGCGCCGCCAAAAAAGATCCGGGTTCCCATACCGATGGTCTTAAGCAGGGGATCATTGAGGAGGGGACTTAATTCCCCCGCAGTGCTATAGGTGATGTTTCCCATATTCGGTTGTAAAATACCCATATAGGTATAAATCCTCCGGCTGGAGCCATTAATCGCGGCATTATAATTCTGATAAACATTTCTGGGATTAAACAGATAGGCTTCATTCAAATCTTCCAGTTTCACCCAGGTATCCAGTTCTTTTCTGGGATAACAATCTGTTCCTTGAGACTTTGCCACCAGGTGAACTTCTTTTCCGGCGATCAGGTCATGAATCACATGAGCACCACCATATTCAATGCCTTTATCCCGGGACGGTTGGGTTGCCCCCAGATAGGTATCCACTGCGGCCAAACCGCCGTATGCTTCAACCCCATTAATTTCTATCTCACCCATCCGAATAGGCGGATCCGAGTGACCAAAATTAAGAAAAGCCCCAGATGAGCACATCGGACCGAAGGTGGCAGTTGTGACCACATCCACATAATCGGCCGCTTCTTTGATGCCCCGTTCTTTGACAATTTCAATGACTTCTTCTGCCGTGACAACCACAGCCTCGCCACTGGCGATTTTTTTATTTATTTCCTGATAGCTCTTTGCCATTTTCCCCTCCAACAATTCTTCTAAACTTGTTATATCATCGTGTTCAGATAAGCGTTCATAAAGCCGTCCAAATCGCCGTCCATAACGCTACCGACATTGCCTACTTCGACATTGGTGCGATGATCTTTGACCATATTGTAAGGATGGAACACATAAGAACGAATTTGACTGCCCCAGGCAATCTGACTGTAGTCTCCCTTGATGTCATCGATGTGATCCATCTTTTCCTGTTCCATGATTTCTACCAGCTTACCTTTTAGCATGTTCATGGCGACCTCTTTATTCTGATGCTGAGACCGTTCATTTTGACACTGAACCACAATTCCGGTTTTCAAATGCGTTATCCGAATGGCGGAATCCGTGGTGTTAACGTGCTGCCCGCCGGCGCCACTGGAGCGGAAGGTGTCAATCCGGATATCTTCCGGCAATATTTCAATTTCCACCGATTCATCCACCTCAGGCATCACATCCAGCGATGCAAAGGAAGTATGGCGGCGGCCGGATGAATCAAAGGGTGAGATTCGTACCAGTCGATGCACGCCCCGTTCGGTTTTTAGATAGCCATAGGCATTAATTCCTTCAATCAGTAGGGTAACGCTTTTAATCCCAGCGACATCACCAGGTTGAAGATCCAGGGTTTTAACCTTGAATTTTTTCTTCTCTGCCCATCTTGTATACATTCGCAAGAGCATTTCGGCCCAATCTTGAGACTCGGTTCCACCAGCCCCGGGATGTAGCGAAATGATTGCATTGTTACTGTCAAATTCACCGGAAAGCAGGGTCTCAGTCCGAAAATTGTCGAGATTCTCGTCAAGTTCCCGGATTGATGCACTAAACCCTTCCAGCAACTCCCCATCTTCTGCCAGCTCCAGCATGACCATAATATCATCCAGCGTTTCAGCCAGCTCATTATAATGATCGACCTTTAATTTAATCAGCTTCTGCTCTTTTAAAACAATTTGCGCACTTTTTTGATCATTCCAGAATTCGGGATTCTCAGTTTTCTTCTCTAACGCTTCCAATTCTTTAACAAGCCGTGGCAAGTCAAAGTGAATTCCCCATTTCCTTAAGTTTTATCGCCATTGCATTGATGATTTGTTTTTCTTCATACAAATCCATCATCACGATCACACCCCTTCTATTTATTTTTATGCACCACAGCATTTCTTGTATTTTTTTCCACTGCCACAGGGACAGGGATCATTTCGGCCAACCTTATTTCCCGCACTGGCCGGTCCTGTTGGTTTTCCCTCGATTTCATTTTCATTGGTTTTCAGTTGACTAAAATCCACCGCTTTGGTCGGGGTCTCTTCTGGTGTCGCTACCTGGATATTTAGATTAAACAGGTATTTTACCGTATCTTCCTGAATTCGCATGATCATGTCATCAAACATGTCAAAACCCTCTTTGGTGTATTCCTTAACGGGGTCGTTCTGTCCATAGGCGCGCAGTCCGATTCCCTGTTTTAGCTGTTCCATATTGTCGATGTGTTCCATCCAGGCACCATCGACGCTTCTTAACAGAATCATCCGTTCAATGTTCTGAAGCTGTTCTTCGCCCAGTTGTTCTCTTTTATCAGATAAAACCTGATGACAACTTGCCAGGATGGATTCCACCAAAACTTCCTGACTGTCGGGTTTTTCCGGAAGATTGACCAGTTCTTTTGGCAATACATTGGCTTCTAGATGTTTATGAAGCCCTTCCAGATCCCACTCATCATAATATTGGCCATCGCCAGTATACATGCCGACATAAGCGTTAATCAACGTTTCTGTCATACTCCAGATTTCATTTTCCATGTCTTTTCCGTCAATTACCTGTTGTCGCTGTTCATAAATCAGCTCACGCTGGCGGTTCATAACATTATCATATTGAAGCACGTGCTTACGAATATCAAAGTTACGACCTTCCACCCGTTTCTGGGAGTTTTCAATCCCTCTGGTAAGCATTTTATTTTCAATCGGGGTTTCTTCATCAAGACCAATCGATTCAACCAGGCCCTGGATTTTTTCCGAGCCAAAGACCCGCATCAGATCATCTTCCAGTGAGACAAAAAATTGCGATGAACCGGGATCGCCCTGACGACCTGCCCGACCACGGAGCTGATTATCGATCCGGCGACTCTCATGACGCTCGGTCCCGAGAATATGAAGGCCACCCAATTCGATGACACCTTCGCCCAGAACAATATCAGTCCCACGACCAGCCATGTTGGTGGAAATGGTCACCGCATCTTTTTGACCGGCGTTAGCGACAATTTCAGCTTCTTTTTCTAAGAATTTGGCATTTAAGACATTATGCTTAACCCCGGAACGTTTGAGATAGGTGCTGAGCAGCTCTGACTTTTCAATCGAAATCGTCCCGATCAGAATCGGCTGACCAGTGGCATGGCGGCGTTTTACCTCTTCGGTCACGGCCAGATACTTCCCTTGCTCACTTTTATAAATTAAGTCATTAAGATCTTCTCGAATCAGCGGCTTATTGGTCGGAATGGTTAAAACATTAAGATTGTAGATAGTCTGGAACTCATCTTCTTCCGTTTTGGCAGTCCCGGTCATCCCCGAAAGCTTATTAAACATTCTAAAATAGTTCTGAAAGGTAACGGTTGCCAGGGTTTTGGATTCCCGGTTAACCTTGACATTTTCCTTGGCTTCAATCGCCTGGTGCAAACCATTCGAATAGCGGCGTCCCGGCATTAACCGTCCGGTGAACTCATCGACAATGATGATTTCGCCATCCTTCACCACATAATCCCGATCTTTAAACATCAGGGTATTGGCATGAAGAGCCTGGTTGATATGGTGGGAAATTTCCATATTTTCCATATCCGCCAGATTCGTCAGGTTAAAGTATTTTTCTGCTTTGATGACACCTTCATCTGAGAGCATCACTGATTTAGCTTTTTCATCCTTGATATAGTCATCAGCCTTCAGGTTTTTGGCAAAGCTATTAGCTAACGCATAAAGCTTGGTGCTTTTATCCCCACTACCAGAAATAATCAGTGGTGTTCTGGCTTCATCCACCAACACGCTATCCACTTCATCGATAATCGCATAATTAAGTTCCCGTTGGACCTGCTGAGCCTTGACTGAGGCCATATTATCTCTTAAGTAATCAAATCCAAATTCGTTGTTGGTTCCATAGGTTATATCACAAGCGTAGGCGTGCTGCTTTTCCGCAAATGATAAGCCATGAACAACCAGACCCACTTCAAGTCCTAGAAACTCATGAATTTGACCCATCCACTCACTGTCACGCTTAGCCAGATAATCGTTGACGGTGACAATATAAACACCTCGACCACCCAGAGCGTTCAGGTAAGCGGGCAGCGTTGACACCAGGGTTTTACCTTCCCCAGTTTTCATCTCAGCGATATTGCCTTCGTGAAGGGCCATCCCCCCCAGCAGTTGAACTGGAAAATGTTTCATACCCAATACTCGGGCACCGGTTTCACGAACGGTGGCAAAAGCATCCACCAATAAATCATCAAGCGTCTCACCCTGAGCCAGTCGTTCTTTAAGTATTGATGTTTGACCTTTTAACTGCTCGTCACTCATCGCCGCGAAACGGCTATCCAGCTCCAGAATCTGATCCACCTTTTTTTGCATGCGCTTTAGTTCTTTTTTATTGCTATCAAATATTTGATCTAAAATTCCCAATCCATTCACTCCTTTGTCACTTTACTTACTATAATTATACACTAAATTTTATTATAGCATACTCTCTTTAATGAAACTTTATATAATTTAAAAGGAACTGTATTTTTTATACAGTTCCTTTTGTTTTATTTATGATCATCGCTTATTTTTTCTTTCGCCAGAAGGCCACATCTTTGCCGTCAAGCTTTAGTTCAACCAGTTCATAGCCCGCTCGTTTTCGTTCATCGACGGTTTGCTGAAAATCTTTTCGTTCATCATCATCCATGTCGGCCAGCATTTTTTCCTTGTCTTCATCGGTGCTTTCATAGACCCGTCCGACCACCGGCTCGGTAACTTCTTCAATCTCCTTCAAGGGAATACCGACCTCATCTCTGGGTGTTCCGTTGATCAATATTTCGGCTTCCTTGCTGGTTTCTTTCATCAGTTGTTTGCGTCGTGCGACTTTTCGTTTTTCATCTTCCAGATTCAGTCGCTGCCAGACGTTTAGCATTTCATCTTCAGAAAATTCCAGATCTTCCTCGTCTTTTCCTCTTACGCCACTATCATAGGTACTGTTTTCACTGCGCAAAACAAAGGGTTGGTCAAGATCGGTCAGTTTAAAACTCTCAACAATTCTCAAGTCCGATTCCGGTACCGGATGCGGTTCACCATCGGGATCACTCAGCGATTTTGCTACCTTATTGAGCTCAATTTCGCGCATTTGCAGAATCAGTCGTTCTTTTTCAACGGCCAGTTTTTCTTCGTAATATTTTTTTGTGAAGAATCCCGCATCATCACTATTAAGAATTTCTTCCATATCAGCGGCTTCAAGTTCTTTATCACCCTTGACATAGGTTCCAACTTCCTGGATATTGCTGATAATCTTGGTGCTGCCGTCATCCACCGGTTCCATAACCCGGGTTTCCTGGGCATCACTATTACTGATAACAATTTCTTCGGTTTCGGTTCCAATTCCTGAATCCACCCCATCCAAATCGGCTGGAATCAGTCTGGTTTGCTCATCGCCGTTTATTTCTGCCGTTTGGCCGGAATTAAAACCTTCTGTTGGTATAACCGTGGTGGCATGTTCATCCCGGTCCCCACGAATACCGCCGGTTGCGGCCATATCCCGGTAGTAATAATCATCCTGATCTTGCGCATCTTCCGGTTCATCATAACCTTCCTGAAAATGGTCTTGAGTGGATACCCGATCGATTCCGTTGTCTTCGTCATCGCCAAAAATGCCCTCATCTTCACCATGATCATTTCGCTCATCGTGCATGATTGAGGCTTTTTTGTTCATCACATACTGAATAAATCCAATTAATCCGATGACCGTTACAATTGTACCAACCGTAATTCCGGCTACTGAGCCATAAAGACTCATCACCAGGGGCACATAGGGTATTGGGAAAGGCAGGTTGATACCCAAAAACCATAACAGGGTATTGGGCTGAATCAATGAGTATATGGGACTCAGTCCCTGGGTGATCTGTTCCCCAAAAGCAGCCGGTAAAATATCAATAACGCCTTGCGCAACAGGCATGTGTCCGCCGTTAATAAAAATCACCACAAAATTGGCGGTAATCCCCACCGCCATTAAAATTACCCAGAAGTCATCCAGATTAAATACCAGCATAACCAGGATTAGAATATAACTGGCAAAATTGACAATCTCAAGATAGGGTTCAACCAGTGCGATACCTCCGGTGTAGATGTAAAGATGCAAGGCAATTTGCAACACCAACCCTAAAATTCCAACTGGCAACAAGGAAATTTTTCTGACTTTGAAACCATGGAGGCTTCCCCGTCGAATTTTTCCAATTAAAAAACCTAACATAATCGCAATTAGTATTAACATATTAGTTTTAACCCCACTATTTATTTATAATCATTTCTTAGGTATTCTTATCTATATAAATGCTTAGATAATAATGCATATAGATCTATTTTAAAACAAAAGAAAAGTTCTGTCAAAACTTTATGCCTAAATAATGTATAAATTTGAAAATAAATTGAATTTATAAAATAACATCATCAAAAACACCCCTTAAAACTATTTTTCAAGGGGTGTTTGTCATTATTTTCTCTTTTTCTTAAGTATTTTTTAGAAAGTTGGCTCGATCAAACCATAATTCCCATCTTTTCTCATATAGACAACATTGACATCATCGGTATCGCCATTAAGGAATACAAAGAAATCATGTCCCAGTAACTCCATCTGCAAGGTCGCTTCATCGACATTCATCGGTTTGACAGCAAATTTTTTGGTGCGGACAACTTTGGGTTGAAACACACCTTCGTCATCATTGTCCTCGATTCCTTCCAGATTAAATTTAGCGGTTTCATCCTGGTTCCGTTTTTGCAACTTTGTTTTATGTTTTCTGAGTTGACCCTCAAGTTTACTAACAACATCTTCAATGGATGTCACCATATCCTCAGATCTTTCTTCAGCTCTTAAAATTGTTTTTCCCACCGGAATGGTTACTTCCAGCATCTGATAGTTCTTTTCTTTGCTGAATGTAGCATACACTTCTGTTTCCTGACCAAAGTAGCGGTCAAATTTCCCCAGCTTCTTTTTTAATGTTTCTTTTAAACCTTCTGATACATGCATATTTTTCCCGTAAATTGTGAATCTCATAACGACAACTCCTTTCAAAAGGTCAACCTTACTCGTTTACACTTAATATAAAGTGTTTTTAAGTATATTTCTATTATACCCAATCGAATCCCCTTTAGTCAAAATCATTTGTGTCAATTTCTTGTCACAAAATATCATCTAAACAGAATGTAAAAAGGCTGTCTCAGTTGACCTGGTTTTTCCCCCCACACTCGCCAGCTGGAAGTTTAGCTCAGTGTTCGCATCACAACTCCTTCTCTCGGTCTACCCGGCTGGACTTACTTCTAAGACGCACTATGATCAACAACTCTCTATTGAGTTATCTTACGTGGATCGCTTGGCCTGCATCTGGCATCGACTTTCAACCACAAACCTGAGACAACGTCTATTATAAGATTGCGTTCCCAAAAATGTCAAGCGAAATTCGATACCATCGATATCAAGTGAATTTCGTCACCTTCTGCTGCAAGACTATTCCATTCATTACCTTTTATGTTATAATAGATGAAATAAACTTTCGGAGGTTTTTATGTTTTTGGGTATTGCCGCAATCTTAGCAACAATTATTTTTATCATCAATATAACGCTGACATTCACCATTATTTTTTTGGAACGAAAAAACCCTCAAAGCACTTATGCCTGGTTATTATTCCTATGGATGGTACCCATTTGGGGCTTTTTATTTTATATTCTCTTCTCGCAGAACTTAACCAAACGTAAAATTTTTAAGTATAACACCCCTGAGAATATTCAGTACCATCATTTGTTAAGACTGCAGCAACGGTCACTTTCCCGGATTATTGCGATCGATCCCGATAGTCCCATTGAAAAATACCGTCATTCCATTGAATTTCATTTAAATGTCAGTGAATCTATTTACACCAGTAATAACACGGTGGAAATTTTTACCGATGGAAATCAGAAATTTGATGCTCTTTTTCATGCCATGGAAGCCGCCCAATCATCGATTCATCTGGAATATTATATTATTAAAAACGATACCCTGAGCGCTAAATTATTTGATATTCTGACGAGAAAAGCGCTTGAAGGCGTCGAAGTCCGGCTGCTTTTTGATGCCATGGGCGGTCGTTATTTACCCCGCACGGTGCTTGATGGCTTTGAGGCCGCCGGGGGGAAAATCGGTATTTTTTTTCCATCCCGCTTTAAGATGCTAAATCTCCGGGTTAACTATCGCAACCACCGCAAAATTGTGATCATCGACGGTGTCACCGGCTTTGTCGGTGGGTTTAACATCGGCAACGAATATCTGGGCCTGGAGAAAAAAATGGGCTATTGGCGGGATACTCATTTGAAGCTTGTCGGTTCAGCCGCCTACGAGCTGCAGCATCGCTTTCTGCTCGATTGGCGCGCCAGTTCCAGTGAAGAGTTCCTCGCTGATGATCAAAAACTTAACCAATATTTCCCCACCATCCCCCAAAAATCCGGAGCTGGCATCCAAATTGTTTCGAGTGGTCCGGATAACATCAACCAGCAAATCAAACAGGGATTCCTACGGATGATTAATAACGCTGAGGATTATATTCTGATTCAATCGCCCTATTTTGTACCGGATGAAAGTATTCTGGAGGCTTTAAAAATTGCCTTGTTGTCCGGTATTGATGTCCGGATTATGATACCTAATAAGCCGGATCATATTTTTATTTACTGGGTCACCCTGGCCTATGTCGGCGAACTGATTGAATATGGGGCCAAGATTTTTATTTATGAAAATGGCTTTCTTCACGCCAAAACCATTGTGGTCGATGATGCGCTCTGTTCAGTGGGCTCCTGTAACTTTGATATCCGCAGCTTTCGGCTTAATTTTGAAACCAACGCCTTTATTTATGACCGTAAGGTTGCGATAAAACTTAAAAATATCTTTGTTGAAGATATTAAAAAATGCACCTATTATAACAAAGAACTCTACCGGAACCGCAGCCGACGAGTCAAGGTTAAAGAATCGATTTCGCGACTGTTTTCGCCTTTACTGTAGAGTCAACTACTATTTTCCGTTTTTCATCCCACCAGCCGTTTTTTAAAACAGCTGGTTTTTTTTGCCAAAAACGATTGACAAAAATATACTATGCATTGTATAGTATTATGTGAAAGGGGGTATCTACTTGGATATTCAATTAAAACGGGGGTTACTGGAAATTTGTGTACTGACGGTACTCAATCGGGGCGATTCTTATGGCTATCAAATCATCAAAGATGTGAATCCCTATATCGAAATCTCCGAATCCACCCTTTATCCCATCCTGAAACGACTTGAAACAAACCAGTGCCTGCTGGTTCACGCTGTTGAACATAATGGCCGACTTCGAAAATACTACAAAATAACCGCAACCGGTCGTCATCGAATTATTGAATTTATTGACAACTGGAAAGAGGTCATGAGTGTATATAATTTTATTAATGAAGAAATGAGGAACCATAGCGATGAACAAATCTGAATTTTTATTAAGTTTGACCGATAAGCTTGACCCATTACCCCAACATGAGATCGAAAAAACCCGGGGTTTTTATGCCGAAATGATTGATGACCGGATTGAAGATGGCATGAGTGAAACGGAGGCCGTCGCCGCCATTGGTGATATTGATACCATTATCCAGGATACTCTGCTGGAACAACCCTTACCGGCTCTGATGAAGGCCAAGATCCAGCCAAAATCCAGCTTAAAGATTTGGGAAATTGTCCTGATTGTCCTGGGCTTCCCGGTTTGGTTTCCCTTGCTGGCTGCTTTCTTTGTTGTCATTCTTTCTGTTTATCTCTCGGTTTGGGCGGTTATTATATCCCTTTATGCAACAGTTGCTGCCTTTGTGCTCGGTGGCCTGGCCGGGATTTTTAGCATCTTTTTTGCCCCGTCTTTTGTTTATGGACTGTTTGTCCTTGGTTTATCCCTTGCCTGCCTGGGCATCGGCGTTCTATCCTTTTTCGGTGTCACAAAACTATCCCACTGGTTGATCTTGCTTACCCGAAAATTTCTACGCTTTGTTAAATCATTATTTATTAAAAAGGAGGTCCTGTAAATGGAACCAATCAAAAAAATAATCATGCTGACTGCCGGTGGTTTAATTATCCTCGGATTTATTATTGCCATGGCCGCTTTTGCCCTGGGCGGATTTAACTGGAGGACCTTAAACGCCAGTCTTCCAGACGAGAAAAAAAGCTACACCTATGATCTGGCCGGTGTTTCAAATCTAAGTCTTAGTGAATTGGACACTGACGTAAAGATTGTGGGAATCGATGGCGATCAGATAAAAATTGAATGCTATGAGAACGAAAAGGATTCCTATACCATAAAGCTGTTGGAAAATGGTAATCTAAGCATCGATCGTTCCCTGTTTAAACATTGGTACGAACAGATCGGTTTTTTAAATTTCAACCTGCAAAATAAAAAAAGAGAGCTGACCGTGGCCATTCCCAAAAAGTTCAGCGGTGAACTTGAAGTTTCCACCGTCAGTGGCAATCTGATCGTGTCCGACCTTGATCATTTAAAGGATGTTAATACCAGCACCTCTGCCGGACAGATCGACCTGAAAAACCTTAGTATCGCCCAACAACTTGCAGCTTCCACCATCAGTGGTAATCTTGATCTCAGTCAGGTCAGTGCCGGCGGCAACCTGGAACTGGGAACCGCCAGCGGAACGATCCAGGTAAGTCAGGGAAAAACGGACGGATCCCTGTCTGCTTCCTCCCTAAGTGGTGCCATGAAATTTGACGAAACCACCATTGCCGGACCGACCACCATAGAAAACAGTAGTGGCAATATCCAGTTTAATAAGCTATCCGGTCATGATTTTTACTTCTCCAACTTAAGCGGCAATATTCGCGGCAGTCTTCTTGGTGATCCTGCCACCTATACCATCACCGCCGACAGCCTCAGCGGCAAGCAGAATCTCCCCAACTTTGGAAACGGAAAAAATAGTCTGGAGGTCTCAACCGCCAGCGGCAATATAGATATTGAGTTCCTGCCCGTTAATTAAACTATTTCCATTTCGCAACCACAAGTGACCCGGGCAAAGAAATTATTTTGCCCGGGTCTTTTTTACCTTTTTGTCGTTTTGCCGGGTGCACCCTAAAAAAGACGACCCGAGTTCCGAAGAACCCAAATCGTCTTTATGCTCTGTTTCTCAACCATCCTGCTCAATCATTTAAGTCGAATTCATCAAGTTGATCGTGACCGCTTTTTTTGACAATGTGACTGATTTCTTCTTGGGTCAATGACCGGCACGAAATATCGACCTCGCGGTTTATTAAGCTTTTTAAGAAAAAAGAGTTTTCGGCGCTTTCACAGGCACCGTCAACACTAGAATCTGAAATCCCGTTTGCCGGAGCTCAGCTCAGTTAGATGGGCCGTTGCAATGCCCCGGACCTTGTCACTGGGAATCGAAGCCAGTTCCCGGGCAATGGTTTTTTCACCATTATATTTGGTCGCCGGGGCGGCATAGTCTTCTAAATATTCTTTGAGGGTCATAATCGCGTTAGGCTGACAGCAATTGGCAATCTGACCGGATTTAACCAGTTGCATAAAGCGGTCGCCGGTGCGGCCTTCCCGGTAACAGGCGGTGCAGAAGCTGGGAATATGTCCCATTTCTAACAGCCAGTTGACAATATCATCGAGTTTTCTGGTATCATTAAGCTCAAATTGGGCTGAGTTTTGATCTTCCGGTTCCGGCGTATCGTAACCGCCGACACTGGTGCTGGAACCACCGCTGATCTGCGAAATCCCCAGCTTTAACACCCGTTCCCGGGAAGCCTGGGACTCCCTAGTCGAAATGATCATACCGGTGTAGGGGACGGCAATGCGCAGCACCGTAACAATTTTTTCAAAGATGTCATCGGAAATCGCATTGGAAAAATCATCAGTGTCAATATCATCCGCCGGGCAGATCCGGGGGACCGAGATGGTGTGGGGACCAACCCCCATCGCGGCTTCTAAGTGCTCGGCATGCATAAGCATTCCGACAAAATCATAGCGGTATTTATTCAGACCAAAAAGGACCCCAATCCCGACATCATCAATGCCGCCTTCCATGGCACGATCCATCGCTTCTGTGTGCCAGGCGTAATCACTCTTGGGACCGGTGGGATGGAGCATTTCATAATTCTCCTTATGATAGGTTTCCTGGAACAAAATATAAGTTCCGATTCCGGCTTCCTTCAACTGGCGGTAGTCCTCCACCGTGGTCGCCGCAATGTTTACATTAACCCGGCGGATATCGCCATTTTTATGTTTGATGCTGTAAATCGTTTTGATGCTTTCTAAAATGTATTCCAGGGGATTATTTTTTGGATCTTCGCCAGCTTCCAGTGCCAGCCGTTTATGACCCATATCCTGAAGAGCAATGACCTCTTTGGCAATTTCTTCCTGGGTCAATTTCTTGCGGCTGATGTTTTTATTTTTAAAATGATAAGGACAGTAGACACAGCCATTGACACAATAGTTTGAGAGGTAAAGCGGGGCAAACATAACAATACGATTGCCATAAAACTTTTTTTTGATATCCATCGCCAATTTTACCAAACGATCATTTTGTTCTTTTAGCTCGCAGGCCAGTAAAACTGCCGCCTCGCGATGGTTGAGTCCCTGATAAGTCCCTGCGCGCTCAATGATTTCATTGAGCAGGGCGACATTTGTTTTGTTTTCTTCTGCATAGGCCAGCGTTTCTAAAATCTCCTGGTCATCAATAAATTCAACCGCTTTTTTCGACATGACATTATACATTGTTACGCTCCTAAAGTTTTTATTTTTTTAATTCATTTATTCGACTGCATTTAATCTTTTGGATAATCGCCCCGGTGGGTTAAAATTTCGTAGCCAATTCCTTTCATCCGGTTACTTAAACAGACCCGGCATTCGGCGGCCTCATCCCCCGTGCAGATTTTATTATCATATAGGCTGTAATCCTTTCGGACTGACACGGGAGACAGGTTGGGCATGACCACATTGGCCCCAGCCAGAATGCCCGCTTCCCGACCATTGGGATCAATCGTTCCCAGTGCGGTCGTGGCTGGAATCAGCGCTTTAGGCAGCATCAGCCGCAGGATTGAGATAAGCAATAAGGTTTCTTCCAGCGTACCGGCTTTAGCTTCCTTATACGGGGTGTGCTGATGGGGAATAAACGGTCCGATCCCAATCATCTGGGGATTTAATTCTTTTGTGAAAAGTAGATCCGCAACCAGATTTTCAACCGTCTGATGGGGCGATCCCACCATAAAGCCCGTGCCTACCTGAAAGCCGATTTCTTTGAGATGGGCAAGACATTCTTTTCTGTTTTCCAGCCGCAGTTCCCGGGGATGAAGCTTTCTATAATGCTCCGCACTAGCCGTCTCGTGCCGCAGTAAATAACGGTTAGCTCCGGCGGTAAAGAATGCTTCATAAACGGCTCGCGGCCGCTCACCGAGTGACAGGGTAATGGCACAATCGTCGTAGTCACTTCTGATTTTACCAATCAGTTTAATCATCATTTCATCGGAAAAATCCGGATCTTCCCCACCCTGCAGTACAAAGGTACGAAAGCCTAAGTCATATCCGATTGCACAGCAGTCAAGAATTTCCTGTTCGCTTAACCGATACCGATGAGCCTGTTCGTTACCGCAACGAATGCCGCAGTAGTAGCAATCATTTTTGCAATAATTACTAAATTCAATCAGCCCCCGGACATAGACCCCATTGCCAAAGGTTTCTCCGGCCACTCTTTTGGCCCGGTTTGAAAGATCCGCTCGTAACTCGGGGGTATTATTTTCAAGCAGCCATTTAAACTCATCTTTTTCTAAAAACTGCTCTTTTTCCAGTTTAGCCGGTAATTTATTCATGATTTTCATTAGTTTCATCACCCTTTGGCAATTTTGAATAAACGGTTTTAATGCTCACCCCCTCAATCATACCCAGCTTCCCGGACAAGGAACTGATGATATTCGTCGACGCATCAACAACCACGCTGATCACCGAAATGCCGCGCTGTTGATAAGGAATTCCCATTCGTCCGACAATATGCTCCCGATAATCGTGAAGCACCTGATTGAGCTTTTCCACCGCTTCTTTTTTTTCAACTACAATTGCAATCAGTCCGATTCTTTTTTCCATCTTAAACTCCTTCACTCACCTTCTTTTTAACCAGCTACCCTTAAACTACCAAAAAATTACCTCAATTCCGCTTCGCTTCATTTCGGTCGCGGGCAGTCGCCAACTGCAAGCGAGCTTGCGATTGGCTCGTTGCCTTAACGCGAAAATCCCTGTACCGGGATGGCACAGGGAAAAATACGCAAATAACCAAACCATTTAGAAAAAATGATATGGATGAATGACACATGATTCTCTCGCCTTTCCATTAGGGACGAACCCGGATGGCATCAGTACGATAGCTTTGTTTTTATTAATGCTTGTCAATGCTTGTCCAGTTTGCTGTCAGAATCTGAGGATTCGTCATCTTTTAGCTCACTGTTGTTGAAAAGGATATCATATAATTCAACATGCTTCAATAATTATCAGAGGGAAATTCTTGTCTTTTTTCCGGCTCCGATACAGTCTTACCCAAAAATTAAGGACCACACGCGATGTGATCAGAGTTTTCGGTGTATCTCCGAAACCCAGATCACATCGGTATGATCCTTTTTATTATTACAGATTATGAATGAACAATCCGCTTCTTAATTTTGGTTCAAACCAGGTAGATTTTGGCGGCATCACCATATCTGCGTCAGCAATGTTCATCAGCTCTTCGATGGCGGTCGGGTACATCGAAAAAGCGAGTACCATATCTTCGCTAACACGGCGTTCCAGTTCGTTTAAACCCCGGATGCCACCGACAAAGTCGATTCGTTTATCGGTACGAATATCCCCGATTCCCAAAATAGGTATCAGGATATTGTTTTGCAGAATCGCCACATCCAGTGAATTAACCGGATCGGCGGGATCGTAAACCCCTTCTTTGACGGTTAGCAGATACCATTTTTTATCCACAAATAAACCAAAGCTGCCTTTTTGAGGTGGTGTTACCGGTTCGGCATCCTTAGGCGTTACATCAAATTTTTCCGATAGTGCGTTTAAAAACTCCTCAACGCTGAGTCCGTTAAGATCTTTAACCACGCGGTTGTAATCCATGATATAGAGCTGCTCATCGGGAAATAATACCGACAGGAAATAGTTAAACTCCTCTTCGCCGGTATACTCCGGATTTGCTTCCCGGCGCATCAGACCAACCTTAACCGCAGACGCCGAGCGGTGGTGTCCATCAGCGATATAGAGACTGTCAACATGACCGAATTTTTCAATTAAACCATTAATCACGGCCTCGTCGTCAACAATCCAGGCCCGATGGGTAATCCCATCTTCTGCAACAAAATCATAAACCGGTTCATTCGCTTTCCGCCAGCTGTCTACCATCTCATTGATGGCGTCCTGGGCCCGGTAGGTCAGAAAAATTGGCCCGGTATTGGCATTACAGGCATCAACATGCTTAATCCGATCTTCTTCTTTATCAGCCCGGGTCAGCTCATGTTTTTTAATCGTGTTATCAAGATACTCATCAATCGCCGTACAGACAACCAACCCGACCTGGCTTCGCCCGTCCATGATCAGTTCGTAAATATATAAGCAGTCTTTGGTATCCTGGGTTAAGGCATTCCGATGAAACAGTTTTTCCAGATTTTTTCTGGCGGTTTCATAAACAAAAGGATCATTGATTTTAATTCTTTCGTCTAAAGTCGTTTCCGGCCGGTCAACCCGTAAAAAAGAATCCAGTTTCCCCCGGGCAGCTATTGCCGCTTCTTCCCGGTTATAGACATCATAGGGCAGGGCAGCCACATCCTGAGCTTTTTCAGGAAAGGGGCGAACCGCTTTAAAGGGTTTTATTGTTGCCATTTTTTTCTCCTATTTTTAAATAAAGAAGTGGCTTCTGCTAAACGAAGACCACTTCTTTTTTTTTATTTTAGAATCCGTACTCGGGTAACGCCTTCAATCGCTTTTAAAGCGGTCTTGACGTCCTCACCAACATTGCTGTCAACATCAATCATGGTATATGCCCATGAACCTCTGTGTTTGTTGGTCATAACCGAAATATTAATGTCATAATCCGCAAGCACCTTGGTAATCTGGCCCAACATATTTTTTACGTTGGCATGGTTCACAGTCAATCGATTTACTGCTTCACATACACCCATATTACAATCCGGATAGTTGACAGAATTGATGATATTGCCGTTTTCCAGATACTCTTTTAACGAATAAATAGCCATTTCCGCACAGTTTTCTTCACTTTCCGGAGTTGATGCACCTAAGTGCGGAATGTTGATAACATTTTTCATTTTCAACAAGCGTTCATTGGGGAAGTCCGTCACATAGGTTTCAATGGTACCATCTTCAATGGCATTTTCCAGAGCATCGTAATTAACCAGTCCACCGCGGGCAAAGTTTAGTAATCGCAGTCCTTTTTTGGTCTCTTTTAACAAATCGGCATTAACATAATCTTTTGTTTCATCCATAAAAGGAATATGAAGTGAAATGTAATCACAATTTTTAAAGATTTCTTCTTTGCTGACAGCACGTCTGACTTTTCGGCTTAATCCCCAGGCATTATCAATCGAAATAAAGGGGTCAAAGCCGTAAACCTTCATCCCGAAATCAATCGCCATATTGGCAACCAGCACTCCAATGGCACCTAAGCCGATCACACCCATTTTTTTGCCATATAGTTCTGGACCGCCAAAAGCACCCTTGCCTTTTTCAACCAGAGCGGGGACTTCCTCGCCCTTATCCGTCAAAGTGCCTGACCACGCTATCCCGTCAACGACCTTACGTGAAGCGATCAGCATCCCGGCAATCACCAGTTCTTTTACCGCATTGGCATTGGCACCAGGTGAGTTACAAACCACGATGCCCTGTTCTGAACACTTATCCAGAGGAATGTTATTAACGCCGGCTCCAGCCCGGCCCACAAACTTTACTGACTCCGGGATATCCATGTCATGCATTTTATAGCTTCGCAGTAAAACCGCATCCGGATTCTCCGGCTGATCTAAAACTGTATAATTCTCACTTAATAATTTTAGCCCTTTTTTAGAAATATTATTCAGGGTCTGTACTTTATAATTCACAATCAAATTTCCTTTCTTAGCAAAACGCCTAGGCGTTTTCTTTTTCAAACTTCTGCATGAAATCTATCAGGGTATCAATCCCCGCCATTGGCATGGCATTGTAAATGCTTGCTCGCATCCCACCAACACTACGATGACCCTTCAGGTTTTCCATTCCGGCTTTCTTGCTTTCTTTAACAAACAGGGCATCTAACTCGTCAGATCCGGTAATAAAAGGCACATTCATTAGTGAACGGTCTTCAGCCACAACAGTCCCTTTATAAAGCTTGCTGTTATCAATAAAATCGTAAAGCTTTTGAGCTTTTTCTTTATTCGCGGCTTCCATGCCAGCAACACCACCGTTTGCTTTTACCCATTCATAAACAAGTTTGCAAATATAAATGCTGTAGCATGGTGGAGTATTGTAACAAGAATCATTGTCAACATGGGTCTTATAATCGAGCATTGTGGGCGTAAAATCTTTGGCATGACCCAATAAGTCATTGCGGATAATCACCGCTGTGACACCAGCCGGTCCCATGTTCTTCTGAGCACCAGCATAAATTAAGCCAAATTTTTTAACGTCATAAACTTCAGATAAGATATTTGAAGACATATCTGCTACTAAAGGTACATTTCCCGTATCAGGAATATTTTCTGGTTTAAATCGCGTTCCGTAAATGGTGTTATTCGCGCAAATATGGAAGAAATCAGCATCCGGTGTAAAATCCTTGGGATCCACCTTAGGGATGTAGGAAAAGGTTTTATCCTGGGATGATGCAATAACCTTTGCTTCTCCATAACGGGCTGATTCTTGACAAGCCTTTTTTGCCCAACTGCCAGTCAGCATAAAGTCGGCTTTATTGGTTTTTGAAAACAGATTGAGTGGGATCATGGCGAACTGAGTTGATGCGCCACCTTGTAAAAACAGAATCTCATAATTGTCAGGTACATTCATCAGTTCTCGATAAAGACTTTTTGCGGCTTGAAGAATATCATCAAAATAAGATGATCGATGACTCATCTCCATCACGGACATACCGGCATCTCCATAGGATACCATTTCAGACCCAGCTTTTTCCAGGACTTCGAGTGGTAAACAAGATGGTCCAGCTGAAAAATTATAAACTCTTTTCACGTTTAATTTCCTCCTTAAATAGTGTTTTGGTGTGAATTGTAATTCTCTGAAAAAATTACTTCTTGCTATTATATGTTAAATTATTGTCAAATGCAAGATTTTGTATTAATTTTTATGTTAATTTTCTTATTTACTCAGATTTTTATTCAATTGTTACTGTTGTTCTTGCTGGTGTGATGGATTTGACCAAAGCCTGCGATAAATTGGTCTGAATTGGCAATTCATATTCTCCCGGGGCTAAATTCGTACAATCCACAAAGGCTTCAATCTGCGCTGTATTTAAACTGTTTAGGACACTACTGGCACCCTCTAATTTTACGATAACCCGGGAATCCTTAATTTTTGACATCACCTGACCAGCGGCGAGATTTTTTGCACTTACCTTATCAAGGGTAAAACTCTTTTCCACCGGGCTTTCAATGGCAACGGTCACCTTAACTTTTCCACTATCATCGAGGAAATAGAATCCCGTCGGGGCGGTAAGACTAATATCTTTGGTAAATGTTTTTGATTGTCCCGACACGTTAATGGGATCGATGGCAATCGTCTCAATGGTATTTAGCAGGTCTTCTTTGGCTCCGATTATGACCTTTGAAGGTTCAACCATAATCTCTGTGACAATGGTCCCATTGGCCGGTTCTCCGACGGTGGAAGGCGTCATTCCTACGGACTTTGTTTTTCCTAAAAAAATCTCAGTTGGAACAACATTTGGCAATATCTCCAGATCACTAATCGGACTCCCGTCCACATCATAAGCCGTAACATCCAGGTACCTTGTCGTATCGGTTGCCAGTCCGTTAACATTGGCGGTTGCAGTTATTTTATCAATTCGCGTAATCGACGCTTCCGGACCTTCCACTTCCACTTTTTCCTGTGATTTAGCCGAGATCACCGACAGATCATTGGCTGGTATTCCTTCCAGCACAATCCCCACATCCACGGCTTCCTTTATGATATTATCCACTTCAATCGAAAGAGTCGTCGGGTTCATGCTACTGATAATCACCGAATTGGCCAGGCCTTTCACCTCAACATCCAGATCATAGATCCCTTTTTCGTCAATATCACTGAGATCTACTTCAGCGGTAATTTCTTTCATAATAATATTTCTTAAATTCCGGTCCGTTCCCTTTACCTGCAAATTGAGATAATAATTTTTATTATCGACCAGCACCAAATTTTTTTCTGCGAGGGATTCCACATTGGTTAAGGTTATCGGGATACTGTTATAATCCTGGGTGATCAGCATATCAGCATTACCATTGACCATAAACCAAAGGGTGATGGCAATGCCCACTGCTGCAATCAGCCGAAATAATCGTTCATGCAAGGCTATCTTCTTTTTATTTGCTGCCATCGATTCTCCCCCAGAGCTTATGAATCCACCCGCTGTCTGTGTTGCCGTCCTCATTGATGATATAGTTTTCCAGAATAATTTGCTTGAGCACCTCGATGATCACATCCTGAAACAAGGTGCCCTTTGATGCATAAGAAATTTGACCCGTTTCTTCGGAGACAATAATGACCAGCGCGTCAGATTTTTCTGTCATTCCCAAACCAGCCCGGTGCCGAGTTCCAAATTCACTGCCCAAATCCCGATTGTCCGAAAGCGGCAGCAAACACCCTGCCGCCCGGATCTGCCGGGACCATAGTTTAATAATCACTGCGCCGTCATGAAGAGGACGGTTCGGCGTAAAAATATTCTCCAGTAGTTCACTGCTGATATCCGAATCCAGCTCGGTTCCGGTTTTAACGATATTATTAAGCCCGGTATCTTTTTCCAGAACAATCAGTGCACCAGTCTGCTCGCACGCCAGTTTGTCCACCGCTTTAATGATTTTTTCGACGTCTTCTTCGAGAAAGTCCATCGATGGTTTCTTCATCATCTCTTTAAAAATACGATTATTTCCCAGTTGTTCCAAGGCTGAGCGAAACTCCGGCTGAAATACCACCACAATGAAAATAAACGCCCAGGTAAAGGCGCTGGTAATAATTAAATTAAGGGTGGTGAAACCCAGCCATTCACTGACAGGCGACAAAAAAAGCAACACAATCAAGCCTTTAAAAACCTGTTCGGCCTGGGTTCCCCGTATCCACATTAATAACTTATAGACAATAAAAGAAATAATGACAACCTCGATGATACTGGCTCCCGTTATTCTTGATTGTAAATATAATAAAAACTCTTCCATTTTAATTCCCTCATTCATTCGTTACTATTAATTATACACTACCTAAGCCATTTCGTGAAACGGAAATTGAAATTTTTCATATTTTTACAGTCCCCATTAAGAATTTTTTTAAGGGAGACTTGTGAAATTCATGCTAAAATTGGCTTTAATTAAAACTCTTCCCAATCTTTTATAAAGAAAAAGGAGCTCTTTTACATGAAAAATCATCTGTTTTATTTACTCCCCAAAAGCGAAACTGTTTTTTTAACCAATACCGATTCATTCAACCAGGCCTACAATATGTTTGTGATTACAAATTATACGGCCCTGCCAGTGATTAACAAAAAAGGACAATACGTGGGAACCATCTGTGAAGGTGACCTGCTACGGGTTTTATCCCTGAGTCTGACCCACCCGGAAATCAATTTAGATGCTTTTGAAATCAAAGACATTGACTTCAAAATAAATCTGGAAGTGGCCAGGGTTAATGAAAGTTACGAACATCTGGTAGAACTGGCTGTGAAGCAGAACTTTATTCCCCTCGTTGATGATCAGGGAATTTTTATTGGTATTCTTAGACGCCAGGAACTGATCAAAGAACTGATCAATTTTTTATCTGATAAGGTCGCTGAACAAGAAGTCGGTTAATTTCCTCTAATGACAACGATTAAAGCCAATTGATTCGTCCAACGCTGCCATTGCCAGAACTGTTTTTTCTGTTTAGCAATGAAAGAATCGGATGTATCAATTGGCTTTTTGTCGTCTTCACTGTTTATGCTGTTGTCTTAATCGTTTTAAAATCACCCCTCCACTGCGGGGACAGGGAATGGCCCCGGCTTTTAATAACGCTTCATATCGACCAATCAGCCGGTCTGGTGGCAAATTGCTAAACGCTTGCCTTAAACCGTCCTCAAGTAAAAAGCCAGCCAAACTCAGATAGACGTCGACATCTGTTTCGGAAACTGCCTCCAGCGCAGGAATAATGCGTTGCAAAAGAGCCAGATCGATGACCTCTAATTCGCTATACAAACCTTCAACTCCGCTGTTGATGCCAAAAGCCAGGATTTCATTTTTCCCCCGATACCCCATTGGGCACTCATGTTTTATGAGTAGCTGTTGTAGCTCATTGAGCAAGACCATGAGACGCTCCAGAATTTCCGGCAAGCCCTTAGCCTGACTATGGATTTTAAAGACACTGTTCTCCCAGTCACTGTCACCGGTAGGACTGCCGTAATCGGCAAAAACGCCAATTTCAACCACCGGCATCCGAATCACATTGCCGCTATCAATCACTCGGGAATGGACCGGAAAACTGCCGGGACCCTCATTGATGGTTGCGACAATATAAAGGTTATCCGGAAAACTTAAGTTACCGTATTCGCGAAAAGCTGTAATATCTGCACCAAAATCTTCGCGTTTCAAAAAAGGCTCCTTGCTGCCATTAATTCCTTCTAACAAAAGCCGCAGATAATCGGCAGCCGAAGACTGGTCCATTTCATCGAGCATGAAGAAATGGGGTTTATCCGGATATTCTTTGGCTGCTTTTAAGATCAGCATGATGGGTCCGGGGATAAAGTGCCCACGACTGTCCAGATGTCCCAGTAGTGGAGTATGGTCCTCCCAATTTTTTCCCACCAGCAGCCGTTTAAATCGACCGTTTTCCTGGTTCGCACCAATTGCCTCAGCAAAGAGCCGGGGAAAACTGGTTTTGCCGCTGCCTACCTGGCCTTTTATGATCACAAATGGTTTTGATTTTATCGACAGATAATAGGTCTTAATTAATTCCGCCGGATAATAATAGCCTTTGTCACCCATTTTTGCCTGAACCAACTGAAGATAGGGGGGAAGGTAGTCGTTCTTTGCCGGATAGCGGGTAAATGATTTGCTCTCCGCTGCTTTCGTTTCTGCTTTGGATTGAATGTCATCCACATCAGCAGACGACAGGTTTGTTTCAGATTCTGCCATCACGACCTCGCGTAAAGTACTGATCGCTGCATGCTTCGGCTGTGCCGGGACTTCCGAGCCGCTTTCCGCCTGATTTTTGTTTTCCACACCGGGGCGCTCTTCACAGATGCTTTCAAACAAAACGGTCTCTGCCGGTACCGGTTGCGATCCTTGCGGTGGCGGCGTCTGTTCCTCAAGTACAACTTCGGGCTTTTGCTTTATTTCTGCTACCATTTCATTTTCGACCTTGGCGTCCTGTCCTTTTATAATTTCTTCGCTTGGCTCATCACTGACTGCTGTTTCATCAGCCGTCTGACCCTTCGTCAAACATAACTTATACATTTTTCTAAACGCTTCAAATTCAGCGATCAGCACCTCATCTTCTGGCATCTCTGTTTCGGTATATTCGCGATAGCAGACGATCCCCGACACCAGGCTGGCATTCGCCAGCAAAACATCTTTATGATTGGTTCGATAGTGTTCTGTCACAAGGTTTTTTCGGTACGCAGCGGCTTTTTCCGCCAGACTGCGGACCCCCATCCCTTCTTCACCATAGACGATGGCCAGATAAAGCTTACGGCTGTCCATGGCCAGAAGATAAGCCAGATAGAGGTCGCTATCATCTAGAGCCTGTTTATCGCGTACTTTAACCCAGGGGATCTCGGCCCATTGGGTGTCTCCGGCAAAGCCCCGTACCTGATAGTGTCCGGATCGGATGGTTTTTAAGTTTTCAATCACTTTGGGAATCTCTTCGGTGATCGTCTCTTTAAAAGAAAAACGAAAGTCTCTGGGATAATAGTTGGGATAACCGGTAATCCACTTTAACAACAGCTCCTGGAGTCCGGCCGTTGGCGGAGTAGCGATTATCGGCATGTCACTTATTTTTTCATCACTATTTTCTTCATCGGCCATTATTAAGCGCAGATGAAAAACTTCGTTGGCTTTTATTATTTCCAGCTTTGGCGTTTTGGACGCATCCGGATCACCCTGAAACCACGATTCAAAATCAGGAAAGGCTTCACCCAGTTTGCGTATCAGCACCTTGCTCCATTTAAGTTTGGTATCGCCTTCGGTTTCCAGATAAGAAGGATATTCGCGATTCTGATAAATAATTGCCAGTCGTTCTCCGGGATTCCCAAAAAAGCTGATCCGTTCTTTTGGAATAGTCATCTCGGTATTAACAAAGTCCGATAATTCTGTTGTTTTGATCATTCGATCCGATCCTAATAATTCCCAGCTCATTGCTACTGCCTTTCTCTTCTTCGCTCATTCTTATGCCTTTATTTTTCTATTCATCCTGCTTGAGATGATTGTTTTCTGCTGTTTTTTCGTTGTTTTCTGCTTCCAGCTTTAGTCGATTTTCTTCCCGTAGACGCCATTCGTTACGCATTTCTTCCTTGATCTGTTCCTGTTCTGCTTCATGGGCTTTACGTTTTTCAAAAATCAATGCCAGTTCTTCGGGCATCGTTGCTTCCTCATTTTCAGCCAGCGTTGTCCCGGAACTACTGATAAAATACTGGCGCTCGCCCGGACCTTGAAATTCGACAAAATAAATACTCTGGTTTTTATCCAAGATCAAGGTTCCATCATGGACCATCACCTGGAGGGATGGCCCAAAAATCGTCGCTTTAACACAGGCGGTTGTCCAACCGGTAAACTTCATGCCGTCATACTTGGGCATCAGATGGTTTAGTTTATCAAAAAACTCCCGCTGCAGCCGCCAGTCATCGTTGATTGAAATAATCACCGAAGCGGTTCTTTCAGGAATTTGAATGTGTACAAAGCCATTTTTTAAACGGGACCCATTGACATACTCCCGCACACTTGCGGTAATATCAATCAGTTGCTCGCTGCTTGTTATTTCAATCTTGTTCGCTTTCATTTATGCTCCCTATTTTAGTATTCATTAAAGTGTTGTTATTTGGGCTGTCTCCATTATAAACCATCCGATTTGAAAAAACAAAAACATATCCATCGATGATGGATAAATATTTGCAATATAAATCATTTTATTAGCGATTTATCTATGAGACCGTAAACCGATATGTTAAAATGATCCAAAGTTGTTAATTTGAAAGGAATCATTTATGTATTATAACTTAAGCTTACTTTTTGTTTATTTTTTTATTTATGCCATCATCGGTTGGATGTGCGAAGTGGTGTACTGCTCCATCCCGGCAAAAAAATTTATTAACCGCGGCTTTTTAAACGGCCCCTATTGTCCCATTTATGGAGTCGGTGCAGTCATCATTATTATGTTCTTAATGCCCTATATCAGTAATCCAATTTTAGTCTTTTTCATCGGCATTATACTCACCAGCTCGCTGGAGTATATCACCAGTTGGGGGATGGAAAAACTCTTTCATGCTAAATGGTGGGACTACTCCGACCATAAATTTAATATCAACGGCCGGGTCTGTTTGTTAAATTCATTTCTTTTTGGTCTCTTATGTGTCATACTGATGTATATGGTTCATCCCATCGCCTCTGATCTGGTTAACAGCTTTTCGACTTTCTGGATCCAGATTATTGCAACGGTGGCAGCAATCTTCTTTCTTAGTGATCTGGTGGAATCCACTCGTGAAACAGTTTCCTTTAACAAAAAACTTAACAGTGTTTATGAAGCAACCACCGAGCTTAAAGATAATTTAAAAGAAAAAGGCATTACCACTGCCCACGAAGTCACTGCCAGGGTCCGCGAGCTTAAGGATGATAAACTTACCGATGCCATGGATTCGGCTCAACATCTGATTGTTTCGCTAACCAATCGGATTAACGAAACGAAGTTTATCAACCGCTACTCACATCAACGCATTATGAATGCCTTTCCTAAAATGGCGCACACCTATCATCAGAACTCACTCGAGCTTTATAAAGCGTATCTGGAAAAAAGCAAACGGCATAAAGCGAAACGGCACTCAAAATAGTTTTTCTTTAAAATCTATGTGTCGTTTGAATCACCCGAATTTCTTACCAAGGAGGTAAGAACCATGTTGTATCACAGTGAACTTAACCTCATCAGTCAGCTTGCCGCCCTGGATCTTCCGGTTTCTGTATCGCTATTACCAGCGTATACCGTAGGAGAAATGGTGATGGACTTGCTAAAAAATGTCAACGATCTTCAGGGCGATTGTGCCATGTCCGCGATAGAGTGGGACAAGTCACTGCGCCTGATCCTGGCTAATCACAACCTCACCTCGCTAAAGATTCTGGCCTACACAAACCAGCCTGACAATGGCCTGGTGGCCTATTGTTTTTCCGACCATACCCCGGACGCCGGAATTATCGCTTTTCGAGGTACCACCGGCATCGGCTGGATCGATAATATCAAAGGGGGGTTCTTAACCGATACACCCCAGCAATTAAAAGCCCTGGCGTTTTTTCATGCGGTTGATGCAACGCTTCGTTTTAAGCACTATACCTTAACCGGACATTCCAAGGGCGGCAATAATAGTCAGTACATTACCATTGTTGATGGTGTAAAAATTCGTTACTGTGTCACCTTTAACAGCCAGGGATTTTCGGCCGAATTTATCAGGAAATATGCCAAAGAAATCGCAACCCATCAGAAAAAAATAATTGCCTACGAATCGGCATGGGACGTGGTTAACATCCTTTTAAACAGCATTGCCGGAAAACGGATAGTGGTCGGTGGTGAATCCAAACTGCCACACAACAATCATCCGCCCAACCGCTTACTAAACCAAAATGGCGAGATCCGAAAACCGGATATGCGCCATCCCTTTTATTCCGGCTTTCAGAATTTTACAGTTAGTTTAACGCTAATGGCGTCCAAAGCTAAACAGCAGCTTAAAAAAAACAAACACAAATAAACTAAAAGCGCCCTTTAACGATTAAACCAATTGGTCAATCCGCTAAAGGGCGCTTTTTTAGATCGCGATAGATGTTCAGGCCGGTTCTTCCTGCCTTGCTTTCATTTTATCAATCCGTTCATTGGTTACTTTTCTAAACACCGCATAAAATACGGCAAAGGATGGAATTCCCAAAATAATCCCCAGAAAACCAAACAGACTACCGCCAATCAGCATCCCGACCAACACCCATAACCCCGATAAACCGATCGACCCACCGACTACACGCGGATAAATGACATTGCTTTCAACCTGCTGCAGGACAATAATATAAACCACAAAAATCAGGCAGTAAATCGGGTTCACCACCAATAAGATAAAGCCACTGGGTACGGCCCCCAAAAAGGCCCCAAAGACTGGAATTACGCTAGTCATGCCAACCATAACCCCAATCAGTAAGGCATAGGGAATCTGCAGTATTGCTAAACCAACGGTACACAGGGTCCCCAGAATAAAGGCTTCCGTAATCTGTCCGGCAATAAAGCCGTGAAAGACTTGATTGGCCGTGGTGCTGACATCTGAAATAAAATCGGCCTGATCTTTTTTGACATAAGCATAGATCAACTTATCTTTAAGGGCCAGTAAATTCTCTTTATCAGCCAACAGATAAATAGAAATAACAACCCCCATAATGGCATTAAAGAAACCCACGGTAATGCTTTTGGTCGCATTAAATATTTCCGGAACAGAACTCAGTAAAAGACTGCCAAACTGTTCCAGTAACGCATCCCATTCAGTCGTAATGTCGTTCCATAATGTTTCGGGCAAATTTAAGAACGCCAGAATATCATCCATCAGAGCATTAAAAGAGGTAATATAATCCGGTAATTTAACAATCAGTGTGTCGACACTTTCGCTGACCTGGGGAATTACAAAGGTAATCAGTCCGGCCAGAATACCAATCACAAAAATGAATGTCAGGGTAATTGCAATCACCCGTTTGCCCTTATTTAGATCCCGGTTTTTTTTAAGTTTAAACCGTCTTTCTTTTTTGGGGGTCTGCTTCATAAAGCCTAAAAGATGTGTCTCAATAAATGACATTGGAATATTTAAGATAAAGGCAATGCCCAGACCGATTAGCACCGGGGTAATAATATTCACAAACAGGCCAAAATAGCCCAGCAGGTATTTTATATTCAGAAGGGCTACCAGTAAACAGATTCCAAAGGTAATCAGAAAAAAATAATTCCTGAAGGTTTTGTCGCTCATTTCCTTGCTTTTCCAATTATTATTGTTTTCCATAGATTCACCGCCTTTTTTTATTGATAATGATAACATGCCGGACCATTAGCCCGCTTAATTTTTATGTTCCCAAGTAAAAAGCATCGCCTGGTTAAGCAATGCTTTTTATCTATCTATGATAATGTATGAAGAACGACCTAATAGGACTTAATCAGGGTAATCCCACCGATAAGCGGAAGCGGTTTGGCTTCAAGCTGCACCACATTGAGAATCCCATAAATAGCCAAACCCAAAAACGCCAACGGTGCCGCACTAAAAAGAATGGTGGACAGAATCCAGCCAATAATCGGTACCAGTCCAATAATACCGCCAACAAAAGTCAAAATTAACCAGGCCAGAAATAGTACCAGACCCTGATTGGTATGATATCGGGCAAATTGGTTGTCACCTGCTGCCAATAACGGAATCAGAAAAATAATATAAGCAAAGACTGCCATGATTTTGCCTTCTTCGGCTTCCTGCTTGTCAATATCAATCATTTCGTTTAACCTCCGTTTTAAAATCAGACCGATATTTGAAAAACCGCTGTCTCTGTTGACATCAGTTTAACTAATATTTGTACTGATTACATGATATCACACTAAAAGTTTAGCGGTCAATTGTTATTTTAAGCGCCAGTCCTCTATCTCATTCTTTTGTGTAACAAAAAAAGGAACGCGATTAAAGCGTTCCAGAATTTTTTAGCGGGCGCTGCGTTTTCGTTCCAGTTCGCCCAGTACTTTCTTGCGAATCCGAATATCAGTGGGCGTCAGCTCCACCAATTCATCATCATTGATAAATTCCAATGCTTGCTCCAAAGTCATTAGTCTTGGCTCAACCAGTTTCAGGGCCTCATCGGTTCCCGAAGACCGGACATTAGTCATTTTTTTATTTTTAGTTGGATTGACGGTCATATCATCGCTACGGTTATTAATCCCGATGATCATCCCTTCGTAAACCTTGGTTCCCGCGCCAACTAACATTTCACCCCGGTCACTCAAGTTAAAGAGCGAGTAAGCCATGGTTTCGCCGCTGAACTGAGAAATAAGCACGCCGTTTTGTCGTTGTGGAATTTCGCCTTTATGGGCTTCAAACTGCGCAAAACGACGCACCATGGTGCCCTCACCATGGGTGTCATTGATAAACTCACTCTGATATCCCAGCAAACCACGGGTCGGCACAAAGAATTCCATTCTCGTCCAGGATTCTTCATTATACATGCTTTCCATCCGACCTTTTCGAATATTGAGCTTAGAAATTACCGCACCCGAGTATTTTTCCGGTACCGATATGATTACCAGTTCCACCGGCTCTACTAGTTTGTCATTTTCGTCCCGGTGCATGATGACTTCGGGCTTAGAAACAGCCACTTCATAACCTTCCCGGCGCATGTTTTCAAGTAAAATTGATAAATGAAGTTCACCCCGTCCGGAAACCTTGAAGCCATCGGTGGTATCTTCGAGTTCTTCCACTAATAGCCCAACATTAACTTCCAGTTCCTTTTCCAACCGGGCCCGAATGTGCCGGGTGGTCACAAATTTTCCAGAGTCTCCAGCAAAAGGAGACTTGTTAACCAGAAAGTTCATCGACAAGGTGGGCTGTTCAATCTCAATCAGCTCCATTGGTTGAACCTGATTGATTTCACCAATGGTTTCCCCGATTGATATCTCCGGGATTCCTGAGATCACAACAATATCCCCGGCCTTGGCTTCTTTGACTTCAACTCGAGCTAAACCACGGTAGACAAAAACCTGATTGATTTTTTCCTTTTTGAAGCTTCCGTCGGTTTTACATACTTCGATCTGTTCGCCCGCGTGAATGGTTCCAGAATAGATCTTACCAATCCCCAGACGGCCAATGTAATCGTCATAAGCCAATGAGGAAACCTGCATCTGCAATGGTTCAAGGCTCAGATCATCCTGAAGACCGACATGTTCGACAATGGTTTCAAAGAGTGGTGCCAGATTAACCCCTTCATCATCCATATCACGAATGGCAATGCCATCTTTGGCAATCCCGTAAAGAACCGGGAAATCCAACTGTTTGTCATTGGCTTTGAGTTCTACAAATAAGTCAAATACCATATCAACCACTTCTTCAGCACGTTGATCTTTTTTATCAATTTTATTAATGAAAAGGATCGGGTTTAGCCCTTTTTCAAGCGACTTATTCAGGACAAAACGGGTTTGTGGCATCGGTCCCTCACTGGAGTCAACCAGTAGCACCACCGTGTCAACCGTTCTTAAGATTCGTTCAACCTCTGAAGAAAAATCGGCATGGCCGGGGGTATCGACAATATTGATTTTAATGTCCTTGTACATAATGGAACAATTTTTTGAATAAATCGTAATTCCGCGTTCACGTTCAAGGTCATTGCTGTCCATTACGCAGTCCACGACCTCCTGATTCTCTCTAAAAACATTGCTTTGTCCTAAAAGGGCGTCTACCAGGGTAGATTTTCCGGCATCGACATGGGCGATGACTGCAATGTTAATAATGGGTTGTTTGTTATTCATAAATTCCTGCTTTCTTAATCTATTATGGCGTAACACTGAAAAGTCCTGCAACATTGAATGTCGCAGGACCTTGTAAAAAGTCTGATATTAACGTTTTGAAAACTGCGGTGCACGACGGGCTTTTTTGAGACCGTATTTTTTTCTTTCAACCATTCGCGAATCTCGCGTTAAGTATCCGGCACGTTTGAGTGCTGGTCTTAAGTTGATGTCAGCCTCGAGCAGGGCACGGGAAATCCCATGTCGGATCGCTCCAGCTTGCCCGGTGAAACCACCACCATGGACATTGACAATCACGTCAAAGGTGCCCAGCGTGTCCGTTAATGTTAACGGTTGTCTTGCGATAACCTTTAAGGTTTCCATTCCGAAAAATTCATCAATATCACGTCCGTTAATTGTGAATTTTCCACTCCCTGGTAATAATCGAACTCGGGCAACCGAGGTTTTTCTTCTTCCAGTTCCTAAATATTGTACTTTAGCCATTCTCTTATTTCCTCCTTCTCAGCATTAAAATTCGTAAACTTCAGGCAGTTGGGCAGCATGTGGATGTTCGGTGCCAGCATAAACTTTAAGTTTAGTCGCAACTTTATCCCCTAACTTGTTATGTGGGATCATACCCTTTACTGCTTTGAAAACCAGAAGTTCTGGTTTTTCAGCTAAGAATTTTCGGTAAGTCATTTCTTTTAACCCGCCGCAATATCCAGAATATGTTTTGTATAATTTCTGATCCAATTTGTTTCCGGTTAACACAACCTTATCGGCATTAATGATAATAACAAAATCTCCGCAATCCATATGGGGTGAAAAGATAGGTTTGTTTTTTCCTCGTAAAATATTTGCAACTTCTGTCGCCAGTCGTCCTAATACCTTACCTTCCGCATCAATCACATACCATTTACGGTCTATTTCATGAGATTTGGCCATTTTTGTGGCATTCGCATTCATCTCAAAAGTCCTCCTCAGTTAATAATTTCTTTTTTTTATCTATTGGCTCTCTGATAAGTGGGAGTTATCAGAAATCGTTTTTTTATCGTATCGGGGCTAGTGATACATTAACGTCCATTGTTAATTTTATAGCATCTTCCCGGGTGTGTCAAGTTATTTATGCATGTGTTTTGTATTTATTCCTAATAATCATTTAATAATAAACTTCCTTTAAGTAAAGACCATGAGCCGGTGCTGTCACACCAGCCTTATTGCGATCCTTACCCGCGATGATCGCTTTGATATCCTGTGGTTTTAAGCGGCCATAACCCACTTCATAGAGGGTGCCCATCATAATCCTTACCATATTGTACAAAAATCCGTTTCCAGTAAAGGTTATTTCCGATAACTCGCCACGCTTTATAAATGATATGTCAGTAATGGTACGAACGGTGCTTTTGATGGCGCTGCCACTGGCCATAAAGGCACTGAAGTCATGCTCGCCTAAAAAACCGGCGGCCGCTTCTTCCATGGCCCCCCAATCCAGCGTTCGGGTGATATGAAATGCCAAATCCGCCAAGAAAGGACTGGCCACCGGGCTTTCTAAAATTTTATAAAGATAACTTTTACCGATGGTATTGTAGCGGCTATGAAAGTCCGGGGGGCACTCCCGGCTACGAATCACCCGAATGTCTACTGGAAGTCGGGTGTTCAGGGCCCGATACCATACCTCCGGTGGGATGGTCGAAGCGGTAAAAAAATTAGCACTCTGGCCCAAGGCATGCACTCCCGCATCAGTCCGGCCAGATCCGGTCAGATTGACAGTTTCGCCGGTCAGTTCTTTGATGGCTCTGATGATGACTTCTTGAATGGTAACACCATTGGGCTGAACCTGCCACCCACAATAACTGGTGCCCCGATAACTAATAATAATCTGAATATTTCTCATTATCTTCTTGCCCCTTAAACCGGGAACACAAGAGGAATTTGAATCAAGGTAGTCAGGTAAAGACCCACAATCATTGTAACCATCAGTGCCAAACTGACGCTATCCCGGAATTCAAAGGCTAATTGTTTCATCCGGGTTCGGTTTTCACCGCCTCGGTAGCAGCGGGCTTCCATGGCGGTGGCCAATTCGTCAGCCCTGCGAAAAGCGGAAATAAACAGTGGAATCAAAATCGGGATCAGATTTTTAGCCCGGGAAATAATGCTGCCGGTTTCAAAATTTGCCCCCCGGGCTTTTTGAGCCTTCATGATTCGCTCGGTTTCTTCCATCAAGGTCGGAATAAAGCGCAGCGCAATCGACATCATCATTGCCAGTTCATGGGCATATCGCCTGACAAACGGAATAAAACGCATGCACCACTCCATTCCATCAGTTAAATCAATCGGCGAGGTGGTTAAGGTCATAATACTGGTACCGATCACCAGAAAGATCAGCCGCAGTGCCATATAGGTTGCCACTTTCAAACCTTCCAGGGTCACCGTCAGCGATCCCAGCGTAACCACTGGTGTTCCAGGCGTCATAAAGAGGTTTAATACCACTGTGAGCATAATAATCAGCACTAAACCCTTAATCCCTCGAATAATGTACCCCACCGGAATTTTAGAAAGCAGGGTAATGGTTGTCAGGATCAAAAATGTGACGAGATAACCCCATAGATTATTCAAAAAAAACAACATCACAACAAAAGCTGTGGTAAACAGTATCTTCGTTCGCGGGTCCAGTTTGTGTATTACTGACCCGGTCGGATAATACTGACCAATCGTAACATCTTTTAACATTTAATTATCCTCTTATGACTTTGAGAATTTCTTTTTTGGCAGCTTCCACCGTAAAGATGTCTTCTCTGATTTCCGGATACTTTTCTTTCAGCCGCCGCATCAGATAGGTTACCTCCGGTACCGCCAATCCAATGCTTTCCAAGGTTGAGATTTGTGTAAACACGTGACTCGGCGTATCGAAAAAGACCACTTCACCTTCATTGATGACGAGAATCTTATCGACCATTTTTCCGATATCTTCCATACTGTGGGACACCAGAATAACTGTTATTTGCTTCTGAGTATGCAATAATTTGATCTGCGCCAGTATTTCTTCGCGGCCCCGGGGATCAAGGCCCGCGGTCGGTTCATCGAGGATCAGCACCGCCGGCTCCATCGCCAGAACACCGGCAATCGCCACCCGCCGCATCTGTCCGCCCGACAATTCAAAGGGGGATTTATCCTTAATGGTTTCAAAATCAAGACCAACCATTTTAATTGATTGTCTGACCCGCGTATCTATTTCTTCCTGACTGAGTCCCTGGTTTTTGGGTCCAAAGGCCACATCTTTTTGGACGGTTTCTTCAAACAGCTGATGTTCCGGGTATTGAAAAACTAGGCCAATACGATGCCTAAGCTCGATCAATTCGGATTTTTTTGTGTCAAAGATATCTTTCCCATCGACCAGAACCGTGCCGGAGGTGGGGGTTAATAATCCATTCAGATGCTGAATCAGGGTTGATTTACCCGAACCGGTATGACCGATGATGCCAATAAAACTGCCGTCTTCAATGGTGATATTTATCTCTTTGAGCGCTTTGAATTCAAACGGCGAACCTTCTGAATAGGTATGCGAAAGATTTTTTATTTCTACTGACATAAGGCGTTCACCATTTCCTCAATACTTAACACATCATCGGTGATTTCTAGTCCTTCACGCCGCAGCTCATAAGCTAATTCCGTCATTTGAGGCACATCCAGACCAATCTCCTTGAGCCGTTTGACCTGTCTGAAAATTGTTCGGGGTTCACCTTCCATCACAACCTGACCTTTATCCAGAACGATAATGCGATCTGCAGCCACAATTTCTTCCATAAAATGGGTGATGTGAATCACGGTCATGTCTTTATCACGGTTAAGCCGTTTGATGGTTTCCATCACTTCCCGTCGTCCCGATGGATCGAGCATCGCGGTCGGTTCATCGAAAATGATACACTCCGGTTCCATTGCCAGAATCCCGGCAATGGCAATCCGCTGTTTTTGTCCCCCGGATAATTGATGGGGTTTTTGATGTGCATAAGCTTGCATTTCAACCGTCGCCAGGGCCCGATCGACCCGCTCTCTGATTTCTTGGGGCGGAACGCCGAGGTTTTCAGGGCCGAAGGCCACGTCTTCTTCCACGATGGTGGCGACTAACTGATTATCCGGGTTTTGGAAAACCATGCCTGCGGTTTGACGAATTGTCCACAGATGTGTTTGATCCCTGGTGTTAAGACCACTGACAATCACATCCCCCTGGGTAGGAAAAATGATCGCATTTAGCAGCTTGGAAAGAGTGGATTTTCCCGAACCATTGTGTCCAATAATTCCGACAAATTCACCTTTTTCAATGTGCAGACTGACACCATTCAAAGCAAGGACTGCCTCATTTTCATCGTGATGAGGATATGTGAAGTGGACATCACGCACTTCAATCATTTTATTATTACTTTGCATTGTCACTTATTTTTACCTTCTTTGGTGTTAAATCATAAGATTTGCAATATAAGAAAGGGATTAAGCGTAAACAACATCTTAATCCCCTTTTTGCATCTTAAATTATACTAATTCAATTATAGCCATTTCTGCGCCGTCGCCACGTCGTGGTCCCACCCGATAAATTCGTGTGTAGCCACCGTTACGTTCAGTATATTTAGGTGCAATTTCGTCAAACAATTGTTTAACCACTGCTTCTTGAGTGATATAAGAAATTGCCTGTCTTCTGGCATGTAAGTCGCCTCTTTTACCTAAAGTGACCATTTTATCTGCAATTCTTTTAACTTCCTTCGCTCTGGTTACGGTTGTTTCAATTTTACCGTGTTCTAAAAGGGCAGTCGTAAGATTCCGCAATAATGCTCTTCTTTGATCAGAGGGACGGCCTAGTTTTCGATATCCCGCCATAGTGTTACTCCTTTGCCTTTTCTTCTTCTTGACTCAAGGACAAACCAATCTCTGCCAGCTTGTGCTTGATTTCATTAAGAGATTTGCGACCGAGGTTACGAACTTTAATCATGTCCTCTTCGCTTCGTTGTGTTAATTTTTCAACTGTATCGATGTTCGCCCGTCGTAAGCAGTTACTGGATCTTACTGAAAGTTCCAGTTCTTCAATCGACATTTCGCGAATGCGTTCTTTTTCACTTTCCTCTTTTTCTACCATAATTTCTACAGTAGTCGCATGCTCAGTTAAATTAATGAACAAGTTTAAATGTTCACTTAAAACCTTAGCTGCCAAAGAGAGTGCTTCTTCTGGGGTTGTCGTTCCATCTGTCCAAATATCAATCGTTAATTTATCAAAATCGGTAATTTGACCGACTCGGGTATTTTCAACTAGAAAATTTACTTTAATAATTGGCGAAAAGATTGAATCCATTGGAATGGTTCCAATCGGCATGCCCGGATACTTATTTTTATCTGCCGCCACATAACCGCGACCCTTTTCGATGCGCATTTCCATATTTAAGGTTGAACCCTTAGATAAGGTCGCAATGTGCATTTCCGGATTCAGGATGTCGACATCAGAGTCGGCGATGATATCACCAGCAGTGATTTCACCTTCCTCTGAAGCTTCAATGTAAATAACCTTTGGCTCATCGGTATATATTTCTGCGGCCAGACCTTTCAGGTTTAGAAGAATTTCAATAACATCTTCTTTTACCCCGGGAATGGTTGAGAATTCATGCAATACGCCTTCGATTTTTACCGATGTGACTGCCACGCCCGGCAAAGAAGACAGCATTATCCGTCTCAGACTGTTACCAAGGGTGGTTCCATATCCCCGTTCTAAAGGTTCAATGACAAACCGCCCGTAGGTATCGTCGTCTTTTTTATCAACAATTTCGATGACTGGTTTCTCGAATTCGATCATTTATCAGACCCTCCTACTTATTTATAATCCATACATTAACATGAGGGTTAATTGGTTCCCGAACATGTAGCCTATTTAGAATACAATTCAACAATAAGATGTTCAGCAATTTCGACATCTAAGTCTTCTACTGCCGGTCTGCCAATGACTTTTCCTGATAGTGTTTCAACATCTTTAGATAACCAAGCTGCTACAGTTCTATTTTCTGTCACTTCTAAAATGTCTTTAAACTTCTGAGATTTCTTACTTTTAGGCCGAACTTCAATCACATCGCCATCTTTCATGATATAAGAAGGAATGTTTAGTTTCTTGCCGTTAATCAGGAAATGTTCATGATCGACCAGTTGGCGGGCTTCTTTACGGGAAGTTGCCAGACCTAATCGATAAACAACATTATCCAAACGTGATTCTAAGTGAATAAGCAGGTTATGACCGGTAATCCCTTTTTGCTTTTCAGCAATTTCGAAGTATCCCCGGAACTGTTTTTCAAGCACACCATAAATACGTTTTGCTTTTTGCTTTTCACGTAATTGCAGGCCGTATTCCGATACTTTTGTTCGTCTTTTTCCGTGTTGGCCTGGAGGTGTTGGACGTCGTTCAAACGCACATTTATTTGTTGAATAACAACGTTCACCTTTTAAGTACAATTTTGCACCTTCACGTCGACATTGTCGGCATGATGCTTCTATATTTCTTGACATAATTTTCGCCCTCCTGTTATACTCGTCGTCGCTTAGGTGGTCGACAACCGTTATGTGGAATAGGCGTAACATCGCGGATCAGGGTAATTTCCAATCCAGCCGCCTGTAAGGCTCGAATTGCTGCCTCACGTCCGGAACCAGGGCCTTTGACTAAAACTTCTACGCTTTTAAGTCCATGCTCCATGGCTGCTTTTGCCGCTTCTTCTGCTGCCATTTGAGAAGCAAAAGGGGTGCTTTTTCGTGACCCTTTAAAGCCTAGTCCACCAGAACTTGCCCATGAAAGGGCATTTCCTGACATATCTGTAATGGTAACAATGGTATTATTGAAAGAAGATTGAATATGGGCCTGGCCACGTTCGATATTCTTTTTGACTTTTCTTACTTTTCTTCGTGCTTTTTTAACTGCCATTCTTTAGCCCTCCTTATTTCTTCTTACTGACGAGACGTTTAGGACCTTTTCGAGTTCTAGCATTCGTTTTAGTCTTTTGCCCGCGCACAGGAAGTCCGCGACGATGACGTAGTCCTCTATAAGATCCAATTTCTATTAGTCGTTTAATGTTTAAGTTGACTTCTCGACGAAGGTCACCTTCAACAGTGTATTTATCAATTGTAATTCTTAGATCATTCACTTCTGTTTCAGTCAGATCTTTCACTCTGGTATCAGGATTGATATTTAAAGCTTTTAAGATCTCTAAGGCTGTTGAATGTCCAATACCATAAATGTAAGTTAATCCAATTTCGACCCGCTTATCTCGGGGCAAATCGACTCCGGCAATTCTTGCCATAGGGTGTGTACCTCCTAAATTGTTTTCTAAATGCTGGTGAATCAATTAAGTTAGTGACGTAACGAAATTAAAACCCAGGGTGTTTTTATATCATGAACATGACTAAAATTGCCGCGGTCATGTTCTATTTTTCTGGACTCGACGGTTTTAACCTTGTTTCTGCTTGTGTTTTGGATTCTCGCAAATAACCATAACACGACCATTTCTCTTAATAATTTTGCATTTTTCACAAATCGGTTTTACTGATGGTCTAACTTTCATTTGTATGCCTCCTTTATGATTTCCCTTTCCCACGCCATACGATACGCCCGCGGGTCAAATCATATGGGGATAATTCAACAACTACCTTATCTCCCGGTAAAATTCTTATGTAATTCATGCGAAGTTTTCCCGAAATATGTGCAGTTATCTGATGTCCATTTTCCAATTCAACTAAGAAAATAGTGTTTGGTAATGACTCAATAACTGAGCCTTCTACCTCGATAACATCTTTTTTGGCCATTGATCAAACCTCCTCACGATTCTCATCCCCAATACCATCAGGCATGTGATAGGACTCGAGTATTTTTCTTAACTCAGCGTTAGTTATCATTTTTCCATTTAATATTTTATCACGAATATCTGTGGCTATGTGATTCGTCTTCGCCAAGTGTTTGACCTTTTTTTTCTTTGGATTACTCACTTTACGAAGCGCTCCATTCGATACAGTGGTGAAATGGTCGTTCACCACTTCAATAACCACCATAAACTGACCCTTATCACGGCCAGCTATAGAACGAACCACTTGTCCAACTTTAAATTCATTCATCCAGCCACCAACTAAATGACTGTCAGCAGTTCTGGATCGCCGGTTCCGGTAATGAGAATGGTGTGCTCGTAATGTGACGAGAGCTTACCATCTGTGGTTACCACCGTCCATCCGTCTTTTAATGTAACAACGTCATAGGTACCGACATTGACCATTGGTTCAATGGCCAGGGTCATCCCTTGCCGCAGCCGGGGACCGTGTCCTTTTGGGCCATAATTGGGAATCGGTGGATCCTCATGCATTTGCTTTCCCACACCATGACCGACATAGTCCCGGACAACAGAAAATCCATTGTCTTCGACGTAAGTCTGAACGGCATTTGAGATGTCTGACAATCGGAAACCATCCCTGGCATATGCAATGCCGCGATAGAATGACTCCCGGGTGACTGCAATCAATCGTGCTGCTTCATCGGAAATGTTGCCAACTCCGTGAGTAACGGCAGCATCACCAACGTAACCCTTGTATGTCGCGCCAATATCAATACTGATAATGTCGCCTTCCTGCAATCGCCGCTTCTCAGGAATCCCATGCACTACCACTTCATTAATTGAAGCACAGATAGAGTTTGGGAATCCGCCATAGCCTTTAAATGTAGGAATTGCATCCGCAGCGCGAATGTACTGTTCAACTGCATGATCCAGTTCTTGTGTTGTTACCCCAGGTTTGATCATACTTCCAACTAAGGCATGGGCGCCTGCCACAATCTTTCCGGCATGACGCATCAGATCAATTTCCTTTCGGGATTTTATGGTTATCATCTTTTCTTAACTCCACTTAGGATTTCTTCGATGTTTTCAAAAACATCGTCCATATGTTGCAATCCATTAATATTGATGATCTTTTGTTTGTCTTGATAGAATTCAATTAATGGTTCGGTCTGATCCTGATAAACTTGAATTCGCTTTTTTACGGTCTCAACTTTATCGTCATCCCGCTGATAGAGTGGTGTGCCATCTAAATCACAGACACCCTCAACCTTTGGCTTGCTGTACTTGATATGATAGGTTGCATGACAGGTCGGACAGATTCGTCGCCCTGAAACACGTTCAATCAAAATGTCAAATGGTACCTCAAGATTGATAGCAAAATCCAACTCACAATCACGCTTGGCATTGATTCGGCATAAAGCCTGAGCTTGATCAACCGTCCGGGGAAATCCGTCCAGTAAATAGCCATAACCAGCAGCCAGTACATCATCATGGGTCAAACGGTCTTCAACCATATCAATGACTAAATCATCGGGCACCAATAGGCCTTGAGCCATATACTCTTTTGCCTTTTGACCAAGCGGTGTATCTTTACTCATGTTTTCTCGAAAGAGATCACCTGTTGAAATATGTGGGATTTTATAGGTTTCGCAAATCCGCTTCGCCTGTGTCCCTTTGCCGGCTCCCGGAGGTCCTAATAATACAATTCTCATTTTTCACTTAACTCCAGTTCATTTTAAGATTTTAAAAATCCCTGATGGTGTCTCATCATCATTTCTGCTTCAATCTGTTTAACCGTTTCAAGGGCTACCCCAACGACAATCAGCAAACTTGTTCCGCCGAATTGAAGATTGACACCCATAAAATTACCTACAAAAATAGGAATAACAGCAATGATCGCTAAAAAGACGCCACCAAATAATGTTAATCGGTTCATAATTCTCGACAAGTACTCTACAGTTGGTTTCCCCGGTCTGATCCCGGGAATATAACCGCCTTGTTTTTTGATATTTTCTGCGATATCAAACGGATTAAATGTTACAGCTGTATAGAAATAGGTAAACGCAATAATTAATGTGATATAAATAATATTAGTAAGCCAGGATCCCCAAGCTAAATAAGTTGAAATAAAATTTGCAAAGGCCGATGTTGGGAAAAAGCTGGCAATTGTTGCCGGAAATAAGGTTAACGAACTGGCAAAGATGACCGGAATAACGCCTGCCATATTCACGCGCATGGGAATGTGAGTAGTTTGTCCACCATACATTTTTCTGCCAACAACCCGTTTTGCATACTGAACCGGGATTTTTCGTTGTCCTTCCTGAACAGCCACCACACCAAAGACAACCACCACAATAAAGACAAGAAACACGATCAAAGTGATCGGATTTAACGTGCCAATTGTAACATATTGATACATTTGGCCAATCGCAGATGGGATTCGGGAAACAATACTGATGAAAATAATCAAAGAAATACCGTTACCGATACCACTTTCAGTAATTTGTTCACCCAGATACATCAAAAACGCTGTCCCTGCAGTAATACATAAAACAACCGTAAATACGGTAAATGGCGTTCTATCAATTAACAAATCGCCGAAGGATAAGCTCATGCCCAAAGCCTGGATCAGTGCCAGCACAATGGTCAGGTAACGGGTGTACTGAGCTAGCTTCTTGCGTCCTTCTTCCCCTTCTTTTTGTAGCGCTTCCAAAGCTGGAATTGCAAATGCCAAAAGGTTCATGATAATTGATGCATTAATATACGGGGTGATACTCATGGCAAAAATAGTGAAATTACCAAAGTTACCACCGGATATAATATCAAACAGACCAAAAATCCCACTATCATTGACGAGTTGACTTAACTGCGCGGTATCAATGAATGGAACCGGTATGAAGGATCCCAAACGATATACAAACAGCAGTAATAAGGTAATGATTATCTTTCGTCGTAGATCTGGAATTTTCCAAGCATCCTTCAAGGTAGAGACCATATTAGATCACCTCTACCTTTCCTCCTCCAGCGAGAATTTTCTCCTCAGCTGATTTGCTGATTTTGTGCGCTTTAATGGTGAATGCCTTCTCAACTTCTCCGTTTCCAAGGATTTTCAACCCATCATTTAATTTTCGGACGAATCCGTATTCAAGCAATAGTTCCGGGGTAATCACTGTATTGGCATCAAATGCATTCAGCTCTCCCACATTGACAATTGCATAGGTTTTTTTGAATCGAGCGTTTGAGAAACCACGTTTAGGTAAACGACGTGCCAATGGCATTTGTCCACCTTCAAAACCTGGTCGAACACCACCACCGGAACGTGATTTTTGTCCATCCTGTCCACGACCAGCAGTTTTTCCAAGACCAGAACCAGTACCGCGTCCTTTTCTCTTGGGTGCCTTTTTTGAACCTGGGGCTGGACTTAAAGTATGTAACTTCATCTTGACACCTCCTATACTTCTTTTACTTCGAGCATGAAGTCTGTTATATGAATCATGCCACGAATCTGAGGGGTATCATTATGCTTTACGGTCTGGCCAATTTTTTTTAGGCCTAAAGCTTCTATGGTTGCCCGTTGTTTGGGGTTACGACCAATCAAACTTTTCTTTAGTGTAATTTCTAATTGCTTAGCCATAATGATTCCTCCTAATCTAAAATTTCTTCAGGTTTTTTACCACGTTTAGCTGCTACTTCTTCAACTGTAGTCAGTTCTGCAAGGCCTGCCATTGTAGCATTAACCATGTTACGGGCATTGTTTGATCCTAAAGATTTAGTACGAATATCTCTGATACCAGCAAGTTCCAAAACCGCACGGACAGGTCCGCCAGCAATAACACCAGTACCTTTTCCGGCAGGTTTTAATAATACATGGCCTGCACCAGCTTCACCATTGACTAAATGAGGAATAGTTGTTCCAACCATTGGTACTTTAATCAGTGATTTTTTTGCCGAGTCGATACCCTTACGAATCGCATCTGGAATTTCCATTGCTTTTCCTTTACCGACGCCAACATGACCGTTTTCGTCTCCAACAATCACAAGACAGCTGAATCTGAAGTTACGACCACCTTTAACAACCTTAGTTACGCGGTTGATGGCAACGACTTTTTCCTTCAAATCTAATGTACTTGGATCGATTTTTTTGTTTTGCATCAAATGACCTCCTTTACTTAGAATTTCAGGCCGGCTTCACGAGCGCCGTCAGCCAATTCTTTTACTCTACCATGATATACATAACCACCTCGATCAAATACAACTGCTTCGATGCCTTTTTCAAGAGCACGTTTAGCAATCGCCTGACCTACGGCTTTAGCTGCTGCTTTATCTCCACCTTTTGACAATTGACCTTTAAGATCAGAGTCATTGGAAGAAGCAGAAACCAATGTGATACCTTTAGTATCATCTATAATTTGAGCATAAATATTTTTATTACTTCTAAAAACGTTTAAGCGTGGTCTCATTTCAGTTCCGGAAACTTTGTTTCGGACCCGATAGTGACGTGCGATACGAATTTTATTTTTAATGGGTTTCTTAATCATCGAGTTTTACTCCCTTCATCATCTTTGACGGGCTAGCAGGTTATTTACCTGTTTTACCTTCTTTACGTCTTATTACTTCGTCAGAATATCGTACGCCATGACCTTTGTAAGGCTCTGGTGGGCGTTTCGCTCGAATATTGGCTGCATGCGCACCCACTGCTTCTTTACTAATGCCTTTAATGACGACTTTCGTATTGGTTTCTGGAACCGCTTCAACACCTTTTGGATCTTCCATCTCAACCGGATGTGAATACCCTAGATTCATGACTAATTTGGTTCCTTTTTTTTCTGCTCTATATCCTACTCCACTGATTTCCAGGGTTCTTGTAAAGCCAGTGCTGACACCAGTAACCATGTTTTGAATTAAAGCCCGGGTTAAACCATGAAGCGATTTATGCAGCTTACTTTCAGATGGTCGGGTCACAACGACTTCGCTCTCTTGAACATCGATGATGACATCAGGATGAAAAGTTCTAACGAGTTGTCCTAATGGACCTTTGACAGTCAACGTCTGACCGTCTTTTTTTATGTCGACTCCTGGGAGGATTGCAACGGGTGCTTTTCCTACTCTTGACATCTTTTTACCTCCTGTCTTAATTTGTTACCAAACGTAACATATCACTTCGCCGCCAACGCCGGCTTTTCTTGCTTTTTTATCTGTCATTACGCCTTTTGATGTAGAAACGATGGCAATGCCAAGGCCGTTTAGTACCTTTGGCACATCGTCTTTACCGGCATATACTCGTAAACCTGGTTTGGAGATTCTTTTAATGCCTGCAACGACACGACTTTTGTTTTCTCCGTATTTAAGTGCAATTTTTATGACACCTTGCTTTTCATCGGCAATGTAATCAACTTTATTAATGTAACCTTCTTCTAAAAGAATTTGAGCAATTGCTTTCTTTTCTTTTGAAGCAGGCATCTCAACTGTTTTATGACCTGCATCATTTGCATTTCTGATGCGTGTTAACATATCCGCAATAGGATCAGTCATAACCATACTCGGTACCTCCTTTTCTTTGCCAGTTTGTTTTTACCAGCTTGCTTTTCTTACGCCAGGGATTTCGCCTTTATATGCTAATTCTCTGAAACATATACGACAAATACCAAATTTCTGTAACACAGAATGTGGTCGTCCACAAATTCGGCAACGTGTATATGCCTGAGTTGAATGTTTTGCTTTGCGTTGTTGTTTTTCTTTCATCGCTTTTTTTGCCACTGTACTGTCCTCCTTATGCTCTACTGAATGGAATGCCAAGCAGTCTCAACAGTTCGTGAGCTTCTTCATCTGTATTTGCCGTTGTGACAAACATGATATCCATGCCTCGAACTTGTTCAACCTTGTCATAATCAATTTCAGGGAAAATGAGTTGTTCTTTGATACCAAAAGCATAATTACCACGTCCGTCAAATGATTTGTTGGACAAACCTCTGAAGTCACGTACTCGAGGAAGGGCAACGTTGAATAACTTGTCAGTAAATTCGTACATACGATCACTTCGTAGAGTTACTTTCGCTCCAATGTTCATGCCTTCTCGGACTTTAAAGTTGGCTACTGACTTTTTCGCCTTTGTAATTACTGGTCGTTGACCGGCAATTATTCCAAGGTCAATTACTGCGGCTTCTAAAGCTTTAGAGTTGTCTTTGCAATCTCCTAAACCCATGTTGAGTACAACTTTTTCTAGTTTAGGAACTTCCATGATGTTTTTATATTGAAATTTTTCCATCATTGCTGGAATTACTTCAGTAAGATATTTATCTTTTAATCTGGGCATATTGGTCCTCCTTCCCGAAATTAATTACTAAATGTTTCATTACATTTTTTACAAAATCTGACTTTTTTTCCGTCATTTAAAACTTTTTGTCCGGTTCTGACACCTTTATCACATTTTTCACAATAAAGTAACACATTCGAAGCCTCAAGTGCACCTTCTTGACGGATTATTCCGCCTTGCTGTACTTGTTGAGTCGGTTTCTGGTGCTTCGTTACCATGTTTACATTTTCCACAAGGACTTTTCCATCTTTAGGATAAGACTGAATCACTTTTCCCTTTTTTCCTTTGTCCTTACCGGAAATTACCATTACGATATCATCTTTTTTAATATGCATCTTTCATTTCCTCCTTAAAGTACTTCAGGAGCCAAAGATACGATTTTCATGTATTTCTTGTCCCTTAACTCTCTTGCGACAGGTCCAAAAATACGGGTACCTTTTGGGTTTTTATCATCTTTTATAAGAACCGCTGCATTCTGATCAAATTTGATGTAACTGCCATCATCTCTTCTAATTCCGCTTTTTGTTCTAACGACAACCGCTTTTACAACGTCGCCCTTTTTAACATCGCCACCGGGTGCAGCACTTTTAACAGCACACACGATGATGTCTCCGATATTTGCATATCGTCGACCGGAACCCCCGAGAACTCGGATGCACAGTAATTCCTTTGCACCGGTATTATCTGCTACTTTCAGTCTCGTTTCTTGTTGAATCATCCGAAATACCTCCTTCCGCACATTGACTTATAGTGCTTTTTCTACGATTTCTACTAATCTCCAGCGTTTGTCTTTGCTGAGTGGTCTTGTTTCCATTATTTTAACGGTATCACCGATATTACATTCGTTTTGTTCGTCATGGGCTTTGAACTTTACAGTGTGTTTCACTCGTTTTGAGTAAAGCGGATGTTTTACAAAACTTTCCACAGCAACAACAACGGTTTTATCCATTTTATCACTGGTTACTTTACCGATTCGAGTTTTTCTGTAACCTCTTTCTTCCATAAGCTAAACCTCCTTATCTATTGGTTTATTATGCTTCATCCGACTTCATGGCACGTTCCTGGATAATTGTCTTAATCCGTGCATAAGTCTTCTTAACTTCTTTGATCCGCATTGGGTTTTCCAACTGGCCTGTCGCATGTTGAAATCGAAGGTTGAATAATTCTTCTTTCAGATCACCCAATTTTGCTTCAAGCTCTAGCGTTGTTAATTCTCTTAATTCACTTGGTTTCATGCTTCATCACCCACTTCTTGTGCTTCCTGATCTTTACGAGTGATAAACTTCGTTTTGATTGGCAATTTATGTTGAGCAAGACGCATGGCTTCCCGAGCTACTTCCTCAGAAATTCCAGCGATTTCAAACATGACTCTGCCTGGTTTTACCACTGCAACCCAATACTCTGGAGACCCTTTACCGGAACCCATTCGAGTTTCTGCTGGTTTTTGCGTGACCGGTTTATCAGGGAATATTTTAATCCAAACCTGGCCACCTCTTTTAATATATCTGGTCATCGCAACACGGGCAGCTTCGATCTGATTAGCAGTAATCCATGCTGGCTCCAATGCTTGAATAGCGAAATCTCCGTAGGTAATCTTATTACCACGAAGGGCTTTTCCTTTCATACGACCTCTATGTTGTTTTCTACGTTTTACACGTTTAGGCATTAACATATGCGTTGGCCTCCTCTCTTAGTTTTCTGTCCTGTTAGTAGGAGCTTTTCGGCGCGGTGCACTTTTTTTCGCTTTAGCGTCATCTTCAGCGGTTACCGCTAAAATATCTTCGCGTCCAGTTAAAATTTCGCCCTTATTAACCCAAACCTTGACACCGAGTTTACCATAGGTGGTATCCGCTTCGGCAAAGCCATAGCTAATATCAGCTCGGAGGGTTTGAAGGGGAACTTGACCTTGGGCGTAATGTTCGTTTCGTGCCATTTCAGCTCCGTTTAAACGGCCTGCAACAGCAGTTTTAATTCCCTTGGCGCCTGCTCTCATGGTTCGCTGCATGGTTTGTTTCATTGCTCGTCGGAAGGAAATTCGTCGTTCCAGCTGAGCGGCAATGTTTTCAGCCACTAATTGAGCATCCATATCGACGTTTTTAACTTCAACAATGTTGATAAAAACGGTTTTCTTGGTCATTTTTTCAAGTTCAAGACGTAACGCATCGATACCTGCACCGCCACGACCAATAATCATCCCTGGTTTTGCTGTATAGATATGAATCTTTACCTTGTTACCAAAACGTTCGATGACAATTTTAGAAATGCCCGCCTGGTATTGGTTTACTTTTATATATTTACGAATATCGTAATCTTCTATTAAACAATCAGCAAAATCCTTGTTGTTAGCAAACCATTTTGCATTCCAGTCCTTAATAACGCCAACTCTTAATCCGTGAGGATTGACTTTTTGACCCATCTATGCCCTCCTTACTCTTTTTCTTTTAATACGGCTGTAATATGAGACGATCGTTTTCTGATAATTGTTGCTCGTCCCTGTGCACCCGCTCTGAATCGTTTTAATGTCGGACCCTGATTGGCATAAATCTGATCGATATATAAGTTCTCAGGGTTCATGTTGAAATTATTTTCAGCATTTGCTAAAGCAGATTTTACAACTTTGTCAATTATTTTAGCTGCTTTATTTGGTGTTAATGCTAGAATACTTAATGCTTCTCCAAGACTTTTGCCTCGAATTAAATCAGCCACTAATTTAGCCTTTCTGGATGAAACACGTACATATTTAGCTGTCGCTCTTGCTTCCATTCGTATACCTCCTTCTGGCTATCTTAATTTAGATTTCTTTTCCCCAGCATGACCTCTAAAGGTTCTGGTTGGCGCAAACTCTCCAAGTTTGTGTCCGACCATATCTTCAGTAACATAAACTGGAACATGTTTTCTGCCATCATGAACGGCGATGGTGTGTCCTACCATTTGTGGGAAAAGTGTCGAGCTTCTCGACCAGGTCTTTAGCACATTCTTTTCACCTTTATCATTCATTGCTTCAATGCGTTTAAGTAACTTTTCGTCACAAAAAGGTCCTTTTTTTAATGATCTACCCATTATTCAACCTCCTCTCGGTTCGTTATCTTATGGTTTTTAGCTTATTTTTTATTTCGTGATCTTACGATATATTTATCGGAAGGTTTGTTTTTCTTACGTGTCTTGTAACCAAGGGTTGGTTTACCCCAAGGCGTAACTGGGCCAGAACGTCCAATTGGAGCACGTCCTTCACCACCACCGTGTGGATGGTCACATGGATTCATTACTGAACCACGAACCGTTGGGCGGATGCCCATATGACGTTTACGACCAGCTTTACCAATACGGACATGCTGATGATCCAAATTTCCAACCTGACCAATGGTTGCTCGACATTCAATTCTCACGAGTCTCATTTCACCGGAAGGCAATCGCAGTGTTGCGTAATTTCCTTCTTTAGCCATCAGCTGAGCGCTGGCGCCGGCGGAACGAACCATTTGAGCACCTTTACCATTTTTTAGTTCGACACAGTGAACCGTTGTACCAACAGGAATGTTTTGAAGTGGCAAACAGTTACCAATGGTAATATCTGATTCTGGTCCAGAGAAAATAACATCGCCGACCTTTAACTTAAGTGGTGCAATAATATAACGTTTTTCACCATCTGCATAGTGAACCAGTGCTATATTTGAACTTCGGTTTGGATCATATTCAATTCCGGCAATTTTTCCCGGAATGTTATCTTTATTTCTTTTGAAGTCAATAATTCTGTATTTTCTTTTTGCTCCACCACCATGATGTCTAACGGTAATACGGCCATATGCGTTACGACCGGCATGTTTTTTAAGGGGCTTTAATAAAGCCTTTTCGGGTTCATGCTTGGTGATTTCCTCGAATGTATTGACGCTCATATTTCGACGTCCCGGGGACGTTGGTTTATACTTTCTAATACCCATTAATCGCTACCTCCTTTTTTTGTATGCTTCTCGGGTTGTAGTCTCGTTTGTTCGCTTATACGCCTTCGAAGAATTGGATACCCTTACTTCCAGGTGTTAATTTCACGATTGCTTTTTTCCAATCTGATCGTCGACCAACGAAACGTCCGGTTCTTTTGAGTTTGCCTTTCATATTCATAGTGCTCACTTTTTCAACTTCAACACCAAATATGACTTCAACGGCATTTTTAATTTCAATTTTATTCGCTCTTTTATCCACTTTAAAGGTGAATTTTTTTTCTTCGGCATCGGCCATACTACGTTCGGTAATAACTGGCTTGATAATAATATCGCGAGGATTTTTCATTATGCGTATACCTCCTCAATTTTTTGTAATGCTTCCTGAGTCATGATCAACACGTCATATTTCAACATATCATATACGTTTAATTCACTGACCGTCGTTGTTGCAACCTTTGGAATATTGTTTGCGGAACGGATAATTGCTTCGTTGTTTTCTGGAAGTACAATCAAGGCTTTTTGAGCATTGATATTGTTCAGCACAGCAATCATTTCTTTGGTTTTTGGAGCATCCATCACCAATTGATTTAAGACCCGCAGTTCATTTTCCTGAGCCTTTGCTGAAAATACCGACTTCATCGCTAAAGCTTTAACTTTTTTGTTAACCTTTTTGCTATAGTCTCTTGATTTTGGTGCAAAGATCACACCGCCGCCCTTCCACAATGGAGATCGGATGGTACCGGCACGAGCCCGGCCTGTTCCTTTTTGTCTCCAGGGTTTACGACCACCGCCACGGACTTCGGATCGAGTCAAGGCGGAACGTGTTCCCTGTCGTCTATTTGCAAGCAGTGCAACCACTACTTCATGTACTACGTGTTCGTTGGGTTCGATTCCGAAGATTCCTTCGCTTAATTCGACATCACCAACAACATTTCCTTTTACATCTAAAACGTCAATTTTAGGCATTTGATTTCCTCCTTTCAGGCTTGATTTTTTTATGCTTTAACGCTGCTTTTAATTGTAACAAGTGCTCCTCTAATGCCTGGTACCGCGCCCTTGATTAAGAGCACATTGTTTTCTGCATCGACTTTAACAACTTCCAAATTAACCGCAGTTACATTTTTGTTTCCCATTTGGCCAGGAAGTTTCTTGCCTTTGAATACTCTTGAAGGCGAAGAAGATGCTCCCATGGAACCTGGTCGACGGTGATATTTGGAACCATGAGCCATTGGTCCTCGGGATTGGTTATGTCGTTTAATAACCCCCTGGAACCCCTTACCCTTTGATGTTCCCGAAATGTCAACGCGATCACCAGCTTCAAACAGCTCAGCCTGAATTAATTGACCAGTTTCATAACTTGCATAATCATCAAGTTTGAATTCCCGGATTACTTTTTTATACTCGACACTATTTTTGTCATAGTGACCTTTTAGCGGTTTGGTCATGCGTCGTTCTTTAACTTCGCCAAATGCTAATTGCAGTGCTTCATACCCATCTGTTTCGATGGTTTTCTTTTGAAGCACAACGCAAGGTCCTGCTTCTACCACGGTAACTGGAATAACCGTTCCGTTGTCTGTAAAAATCTGGGTCATCCCAATTTTTCGTCCGATAATTGCTTTTTTCATTATTTCCTCCTAAATATCATTGGATTGCTGTGCAATCATAATACCAATGGGGTCTATAGTTTGATTTCTATATCAACGCCTGCTGGTAAGTTCAATCGCATTAATGCGTCTACGGTTTTTGGTGTTGGGTTTAAAATGTCAATTAACCGTTTGTGTGTGCGCATTTCAAATTGCTCTCTGGAATCCTTATACTTGTGCACTGCTCGAAGAATCGTAATGATTTCTTTGTCTGTTGGCAGTGGCACTGGACCAGATACGCTCGCACCTGTTCTCTTTGCTGTTTCAACAATTCGTTCAGCGGATTGATCGAGTAACTTGTGATCAAACGCTTTTAATCTGATTCTAATCTTTTGTTTTGCCATACCTAAATTTTACCTCCTTATCAATTTTTACTCGTCATTTAGGTACTCCAACCACTCGTCAACCCATCCGGGTGTTTCATCATTATTTTTTTTAGCAAAATGACGGATCATTTTGCCGAAAATACTTGATTTTGAGTGGTTGTCGTCCGATTCAAAGATCGTGACATACTCCATGGGAAAAACCTGTCTAAGGCGACAGCAACCTCTCACTTCATCGCAGAGTGTCAACCTTTCACATTATACAAGAAAAAAACGCCCTTGGCAAGCGTTTTTTTAAATTTAACAATGATTTTATTTTTTTCTTACTTCAATATTTCGTCCGGCGGTGTGTCCAGAAAGTAAATCCCTGTTCCCTGAAGACCCAGATGGGCTGCCAGAACACATCCAATCGGAACAGGCTCGATATGCTTAACACCCATCAGGCGAAGCGCCGCTTCATAATCTTCGACCGGCTTCATCGACCCGGTATAGGCAATGCCAACGTTTTGATCCAGATATCCCACAATATTTTCTGCCGTCTTATCAATAATCGTCTTTTGGGCTTTTTTTGTTCCTCGAGACTTACCAATAATTTTTAGTTCGCCATCTTCCACCGATACGATCGGATGAATTTTTAAGAAACCACCGACGACTGCTGTACCCTTGGATACCCGACCACCCATGTACAGCCAGTTGAGATCTTCAATACTAAAATAAAAATGAGCATGAGGAATGAACTTCACTGCTGCATCAGCCAGATAATTCAGATCTTTTTCCTGGTCAATCAGTTTTAGCAGTTCCACTGCGATCAAACCAATGCTGCCGCCGCTGTGGAGACTGTCAACGATTCGGCACTTGAAATCGGGGTATTTTTCCTTCACCTCTTTTAAAATCAGACCAGCCGTTTCATAGCTCCCTGATAGTTTTGAGGTAAACGCAAGATAGAGGCACTCGATATTGTTTTTGGCACAGTTTTCAAAGTATTCCATGAAGTCCCCCGGATTGACCTGAGACGTGGTCGGAACAATTCCTTGTTTCATAAACTTGTTCATGCCGTCCAGATCAATTTCCCGTTTATCCCGGTAGACCACCCCTTCAATAATAACATTCAGCGAAACCATATCCAGACTGGGATGATTCACAAAGTCTTTTGGTAGATCGCACATACTATCAACTAAGAGTCTAATCATTTCTCACTTCTTTCTAAATTGCAGCCAGCAATTTTTTACTAATCGATCTAAAATCAGCAATTTCTCTAAGTTACTATTTTACCACTATCTTTAAACTTTAACAATACGCAAGTAAAAAAACCGCCCTCGCAAGGACGGTTTGACTTTTTAAAATCAGACTCAGCTTCAGTCCGCCAGCATTTTAGCTACAACACCAGAACCAACGGTACGACCGCCTTCACGAATCGCGAAACGTAAACCTTCTTCGATGGCGATTGGGGTAATCAGGGTGATTTCCATTTGCACGTTATCCCCTGGCATAACCAT
>NZ_JAXQGA010000010.1:0-128955 GCF_034438075.1 Acetobacterium sp. K1/6
CAGCCCAATGTCCGCCGCCTCTGTTACGAGACAACTTCATTAGTATACGCTCTTTGTTCCTTCTTGTCAATGCTTTTATGTAGTTTTTTTCAGGTTTTCTTTGAAAGATATTTTAATTGATAAACCGGTATTTCTGACATGACTTTAATGATACACCAAGCTTTTTATTATACCAGACCAACGATGCTTGAGGATGAATCGAAGCATCTTTGGTCTTGTTCTAATTATAATTTAGCATAAGTCATTGTTGCGTTTTGATTTAATTGTGTATCTGACAATCTACAGCATTGATTCGCTCTCCCTATTTTTAACACTCTCAAGCTACTTAGAGAAGATCAATTTTATCCTGGACCCTTACAATTGTGGCAACGCTTTAATAAAACTGCCCTCTTTCAAATCATCAAAGGCCTGTTGTAGCTCTTCCTCGGTATTCATCACAATGGGACCGCCCCAAGCGATCGGTTCATTCAGCGGAGGCGCCGAAAACACGGCCAGTCGAAGCGGCTTTTCAGCGGCTGTCATTTCAATATACTCCCCTTCACTAAACAACAATGCCGATTTCTCTTTATATACGGCTCCCGCGACCTTACCTTGACCTTCAATTAGAAACGCAAATACGGTTTCTCCTTTGGGTGTTGGCACCTTGACTGATTTTTCAGCGTCAACTGCCACATCTAAAATCATCGCCTGGATGTGATGGGGATCGGCACCTTTTACGCCTTCATAGGAACCCGATATAACACCAACATTAAAACCATCTCCTTTATATAGAGGAATATCTTCTTTTCTGATCTCAAAATACTTTGGCTCCGTCATTTTTTCTGACCTCGGCAGATTCAGCCATAACTGGAAACCCAGCATTCTTTCACAGGCCTGAGGCATCTCCTGATGGAGAATCCCACTTCCCCCGGTCATCCATTGGGAGCATCCGGATTCAATAGCGCCCTTATTTCCCAGGCTGTCCTGATGTTCGATCAGCCCTTCAACCAGATAGGTGACCGTTTCAATTCCCCGGTGGGGATGCATAGGAAAACCCTTGATGTAATCCTGAGGATTTTCAGAATCAAAGGAATCGAGCATTAAGAAGGGGTCAAATGCTTTTACGGTTGAGTGGGATAAGACCCGGGTCAAATGAACGCCGGCCCCATCGACTGCACGAGCCCCCTGAACAACTTGGATGACTTTTCTTTCTTTCATAAAAACGCCTTCTTTCTTTTTCTTCTATTCACAACTTGTTTCTCATTACTTGAAATTATACCGCCCAAAACTTTAATTAAACATTTTGAAACAAAAAATGACGGTGCTTTTCTATCTTCGGTCGATCAACGGTATTCCGTAAAGCAGACCTTAACATCCGGTAACCGCTGGTGCGTTCGTATCAAACAACGCTAAAAATTACTGCCGTCTAATGAAGCCGTGCAACTCCGTCGTAGCTCACGCTACGCCTCCGTTTGGGGCTTCGCCCCATAAAAAAATAGATATATGAACATTGATTTTCAAGTGAACTTGAATCAATATTCATATATCTATTTTTTTGCACGGCTTCATTATAAAAAGTCCCGCGACGTCCTATCCTCCCAGGCAGTTACCCACCAAGTACTTTCGGCGCTGGAAGACTTTACTTCTGTGTTCGGTATGGGAACAGGTGTGGCCCTTCCGCCATCGTCGCGAGACTTATTTAGCTTTGTTTTACTAAAAAACAAATAGGTTTAAAGGAGCGTTAGCGGTCAAACCGGCTAAATTGGCCATCAATTCTTGCAGAAATCTTCTACTTCTTCATAAGAGATTTTTGAAAAAATTGGTGTTCCTTGTCCCTACTTGCTATGTATATTCAGTTCTTGTTTATTTCAACTTTATTATTATACGTCGCACAAATCAGTTTGTCAAGCCTTTTTTCAATTTTATTTCTTAATTCTAATTTCCCATCAATTCCTGTATCAATGTCTGCGCTTTTAAAAGGCTCTTTTCTACCTCAAATGAAGTGTCGGCTCTAAAAATACACGCGGTTTGTCCCGATTCGTTCTGATAGTCGACGACCAGTTTGTTTTTCTTTGCTTTTTCATAATCAGTTTTATCCTTTTTGAGTTCATCCTTAAAGCAAATCGTCTGCCAGGCCTGATTGTTCTCAATATCAAAGGTTGATGCAATGGTTGCGGATCTCATCTCCAGGAATGGGATACTAAACTTGGGACCCATGACGGCAAAGTCAATGCCGGCTTCCTGAATTTCCAGGGTTCCTTTAATTGATTTTTTAAATTCTTTATACCCACCCAGATAACTGGCCATGATCGACATTTTTACAGTGGAAGTGTTTTTCCCCCAGGGAAAAAATTTCTTTTTTATCCCTTGCTTATTTCCGATAATTTCCGGTTTCTGATCAGCTCCCTTTTCATCATAGAGATAGCGATAGATGGCATTAATATTTTTTTTATTTACACCGCGATCATTCGTCTGAATATTTGAAATCAGTTCCGAGCGGACCGTGACTTCAGTCCTGAGATCATCAACTTTTTTGAGTTTAACCGTAATCCGTTGGCCATTGGCGGCAAAAACAATCTTTGTTTGAAAAACAACCAAACTTTCTTCTTTGTCAGCGATATGGTTTTTCAAATCATATTTACTGGTATCAAAGGCTAATAAGCGTTCTTCACACTGCTCTTTTGACCGCTTAATGACTTGGGTTTCTTCACCGTGTTTTCCCATAAGGTCGATCTCCCATGCGCATCCTCGCTTTTCTTCTTAGATGTGTTATTTTATCAACTACCTGCAGATAATTTTTTCCAGTAGGCCGATGAGTTTTTCTTCGCAGCTTTTAATCGTAAATTCTTCGGTTCTTAAAAAATCAAAATAACTTTTTGAACGGGCCACCGTGATGATCTGGGCCTGCCTGACCAAATCTGCAAAAATTCTGTTTTGATCGAGATCCAGCTCGAAATTTTCCTGACGCAAGAAATAGTCCAGATCAATATCAAGAATCAGATCCTCGGCACCGATCTTTTTAAGCGGCAGTTTGATGTTTTTAAACATGGCGTCTTCAAGACTTCCAAATTGAGTTTTCGGAACCAGATAGTGACTGCCTTTTGAATAGGTATGTTTTTCCATACAATTGATCATATGGTAATCACTTAGATACCCCAATGCCATGGCGGTATTGATCTGCTCGTCATTACGCATCTGACCGATAGCCTTCCGGACACTGTCCAAATTGAGGGGCTCTATGGTAATCATCATTCTTTGCTGAAATTTCGCCACCAGTTCCACTTCCCGATCAGGGTCAATGGCCATCGCTTTTTGATAGGCCCACAGCCAGAACGGTGGATTGGTGTCCGGATGATAATCAATACTCACCAACACCATCGGGTGCTTTCGGGTTTTATATAAGCGTCCCCAAATCAGGAGCACATAGTGATGATCATCCACCACAAAAATATCTTTGCCCCCAATACTCAGGCATCGGGGTTTTAAATTATTATTACTCATTTAACAGTCCATACTCCCGGCCACCAGCAATTTTAGTCAATATATGAACGGATCCGTAATTCTGCTCCTACCGATTGACTAATTCGTCGACAGGCTTCCTGATCCTCGATGGGCAGTATATCCACAATGGTCAAGATCACTTTGGTATATCTTCCGGCCAGTCGGGCAAACTCCAACAGCTCTTCATAGGCATCTTCAAAAACAGGACGGCATAACTCATCATATTCTTTTTTGTTTTTAGCATTTAAACTGATCGACACCACATCAATGGTATCTTCTAAAAGGGGCGTCATATCCTTTTTATAAATCAGATTGCCATGACCATTTGTATTTAGGCGAATGGGAATGGTATGGATCTTCTTGACTTCTTTGGCAATGGCGCATATTTCATCTAAACGGTATGTTGGTTCGCCATATCCGCAAAAAACCAGCTCCTCATAGTGATCCAGATTACGTTTTAATATGTCTTCTTGTATTTCTGCCTGGGTTGGTTCTCTCTCCAACCAGAGATCATCAACTCCGTTGACTGTGGGTTCATCTTTTCTTACGCAAAACGTACAGGCGTTGCTACATCGATTCGTTATGTTCACATATAAAGACTTCCCTAATTCATAGGTAATCGTCATTTTATTCTCCTCCAGGGATCTGTTTATCGTTTATTCCACTTTGCTATCCATCTGTCTTTATGACTATTTACAAGACCGTGGGCAGGTGGTCTAATTATTTGATTTACTTAATGCTTTCAAGCAAAACTATAAAAAGTTATCAACATTTTACCATATTTAACCATGATGTCACGTAAAATCATTATTTTCTATGAACATCACCAATTATTCCTCTTGCTATTTGGAAATATTTAAGATTCATTTTTGGTAAATAATGAAATCGTTGGTCATTAATCCGATAAAAAAGCACATTTATCAATTAATCGATAAATGTGCTTTTTGTCTTTTTAAAATACGGGACCCACCAGTTTTAAGTCACAGCCTTCGCAGCTCCAATCAAGTCCAACGCCATTCATCTTTCCGCCACATTGGGGGCAGATACCGATTCCGCTTTTGGGGTAAGTATATTCAGTCAGTTCCATTTCAAGTATTTCTACCCCATCCGTCTCAGGTTGTTTTCTGAATTTTTCAATGGTTTTTCGCGACATTTAATTTCTCCTTTGTATTCGATTAATAATCCTCATTCCATTATAGACCATCACTTCTGAGCTTACAAATCATTTATAGGAAAAAATAACGCCCACTTTGTGGATTAATCCTGCTTATTGGTCAATAATGCCATTCGCCACTGCTCTTCTCTAAAACCGATTAGCACTGCGTTTTCTAGAATCACCAACGGTCGTTTCACCAACATACCGTTGGTACTCAACACCTCAGCCATCTGATCCGGCGTCATTGTTTTAACCTTATCTTTTAAGGCCATTTCCCGGTAGACCAGACCACTGGTGTTAAAAAACTTTTTAGCATCACCCTGGTACCGTTGCATCCACTCAACCAACTCATTTTTTTGGGGACGATCCTCCACAATATGCCGTTCTTCAACATCAATCTGGTTTTCTAACAAAAACTTCTTAGCCTTCTGACAGGTTGAGCATTTAGGGTAGCATAAAAATATTGGTCTCATTGCTTACCTCACTTTTATTGTATCATCTCTAATTTCGATTTTTGAACCCGATCGTTGGCAACGCCCTGGGGAAGCGTCACTTCAAATAACTTCTTGCCGGTATTAAAATCAATCTCTGAAATTGCCACATTACCCTCTTTTAGCAGACCCCAGCCAATACTATATACTTCAATGTTATCTCCGATTTTTTGAGTACTTCCATAAGCCAGGGAGATTTTTCCCGGGATTTTGTATTCCTGATAGCCCAGTATTTTTTTATTGACTTCATCGAGTTTTATCTTCAGGATACGGGTTTGACCAGAGCTCAAGGCATTGTCAAAGACCGTTAGATAGCCTTCAGCGGTGATGGCCAAATCCGTTTGTCCGGAGGTTTTTTGTTCCGCAGACATCCCGAATTCATCGCCACTTCCCGATAATTTCCAGATAACCGCCTGGGTTTCCCGATCAATTTTCATAATCGTATTCATATTACCAAAGGATACAATCAGATTGTCATCCTCCGGATCAATGATCATCCGGTTAAAGCCCGAATAATCCGGACTCTGGCTGATGGTATTGCTGTAATCATTATCACTAACACTGAGTCCATAAAATTCCGGATGGGAATCCGTGGTAAATTCAAAGACCACCTGATTGTCTTTCACTTCCTGAATCAGCGTTGTGACCACCTTTGATCCCATCACATTGGCACCCAAACCGTCTGGCACATTCTGAACCAATACTAATTGTGAGGCTTCCACAATATAATGGTTGTCATCAATTAAGATAAAGTCCCGACCATCCACCAAATCGCCCGCTTTTGCCAGTTCACTTTGAGCCAGGGTAATGGTGTCAATTTCCTGATACCGATCATCCAGAATAACCCGTTCGCCCGGTGCATAGCCAATGTCATTACTGTCGCCGTTAACCCGCTGATAGCTGTAACGGATCGTTCCATTTTCAAAAACATGCTTTTTAAAATCCCGATAGGATTCACCGTTGGATTCTTCCGGTGACTTGGCAATGTAAAACACCACCTCGCCCTGTTTGTTAAGCTCATAAAGGGCAGCGCCTCCGGTTGCGATGGCAGCAAAGTAATTCCCATCATAACTGCTCTCACCAGCCGCAATCATTTCAGGAAGCTGGGATGACAGCGTTCTTAAATAAATCACCCGCTCATCCTTTTCGTTATCCACCTGTATTTTTATCCGTTCGCCCGACGAAAGCGTATCCAGTTTTAAATCAATGGTTGTTCCGACGCCGATGCCTTTCCCATTTATCTTAACGTTAGCGCCAACCTCATTAAGTAATTTTATTCTGTTTTCAGTAACACTGCTTAAGCTAACGGCGTCAAATACCGCGTTGTTTTCCGAAAGCGGTAACTCCACATTAAATCCGTTAATTTCTAAGCTCAGCGTTTTATCAGACATCAGGGTATTATCCCGCCCTGAATAAGCCAATGTACAACTGACTAAAATAATTAATAATATTGCCGCACTGATCGATATTATAATAAATTTTCTTGAACTATCCATAAATTCATCTCCTTCTGATCTCCAATCATTTCATCTTCCCGACTTCCTTAATACGCCTTTGTATTTAAGCATGGGGATGATTGTATCACAGCTTCTTTAAAGTTTCATGTAGGTTCTAATTACAGTTTTTTAATAAACTATCCGCCTGTTGTCATGCATTCCACCAAAAGGTAAGGGCCTGGTCATTTCCCAATGCGATGACAAAAAAAGCCCCACCTCAATGAAAAGATGGGGTGAATACTTTTAATTTGCAACTTAACAAATAATCTCAGCCAGTTCATCCACATTAATATTGTAGAAACCTTGTTTGATGTCACAGGCTTCAATGGCTTTTTTAATGCTTTCCTTTTCGTAGGCCGTGCCAATCAGAGCATCACTGAGCACCGTGATGTCCATGGTTCCAAAGAAATCACCATAAATATGACAGTCCATAATTTTGCCCTTGTTCACATCCAGTTTAAATTCCATTTTTCCGCCATCAAAGCGGCCGGTTTTAGTGATGTTGAACTTCGGCGATTTTCCATAGTTCCATTCCCAGCTTTCAAATTTTTCTTTGGCAATGGCCTCGATCCGTTCCCGATCCGCCGCCGTCAGTTTATATTCTGCCGCCAAACCCTGCATAATGCTTTCAACCATCAGCTTTTTAAAGGTGTCGGTATCGATCGGTGTTGTCAAATGTTCTGAAATATTAGTGACCCGTTCCTTAACGGATTTGATGCCCTTGGAAATAATTTTGTAATCATCGACAGTCAGGCATTTGACCATCTGTTCAAAGTCGGTATTAAATAACAGCGATCCATGATGAAGGGTATAGCCGTTTAACATACACTGAGCGTTGCCAGAGAACTTTTTGCCGTGGATAACCAGATCATTCCGGCTATTGAATTCGGCCGGAACATCGAGTTTTTTAAGTCCATCTATCACTGGGCCAATGTACTTATTGAAATCAATCGTTTCTGCCAGACCTCTGGTGATAAAACTGAACTGCCAGCCCCCCATGTCGGTGTAAATGGTACCGCCACCGGTGATGCGCCGCACCACCTTGATGCCATTTTTTTTGGCAAAGTCTTCGTTAATTTCTTCGATGGTGTTCTGATACTTGCCAATCATCAGGGTTGGCTCGGTTCGCCAAAAGATAAAGATCTGCTCCTCGGGCAGCTGCTTTTCGGTAATCAGGTAGTATTCCAGGGCAAAATTAAAAAAAGGATCGGTGGAATTGTTTTCGATATAAATCATCAGCTTTTTCCTCCTTCAAGTGCTTCTTCCGCCCGGTAGGAACTACGAACCAGGGGGCTACTGGCAATATAATGAAAGCCTTTGGCTTCGCCAATTTTTTTGTACTCTTCAAATTTTTCCGGGGTCACATAAGCTTTGACTTTGATGTGTTGTGGTGATGGTTGCAAATACTGGCCGATGGTGAAAATATCACAGCCGGCTTTCAGACTATCATCCATGACCTTAAAAACTTGTTCATCCGTCTCCCCCAGGCCGACCATAATCCCGGTTTTCGTTTTGATCTGGGGTGCCTTTGTCTTAACATATAAAAGCACCTGCATCGATCGATCATAGTCCGCCTCCGGCCGGACCTCAGGATAAAATTCCCGGACGGTTTCGACATTATGATTAATCACATCGGGGTTGGCTGCTATGACAATGTCCAGGTGTTCCGAAACGCCTTGCAGGTCAGGGATCAGCACCTCAACGGTTACTCCCGGGTTTAACTTTCGCACGGCCTTAATGGTATTGGCAAAATGGCTGGCTCCGCCGTCTGCCAGATCATCCCGGGTGACACTGGTGATGACCACGTGCTTTAAATCCAATTCCTTGACGGCTTCAGCCAAATGCTGGGGTTCGTTTGGATCCACCGCTTCCACTACCCCGCTGCCGACATTACAAAAACGGCAGTGACGGGTACAAATGTTCCCCAGGATCATAAAGGTGGCCGTCCGTTTTTTATAACATTCACCCAGGTTGGGACAATTGGCTTCTTTACAAACTGTGTTCAGTTTTAGCTTGGCCATCAGTCGGCTGACTTCTTCCACGGCTTCCTTATTATAGTTAACCTTTAACCATTCTGGTTTCTTTTCCATTTTGCCCTCTTGATCAATCACAGTTGATGACGGCAATCACATCATCCACCTTGATTTCATCACCGGCTTCAAAAAATACTTCTTCCAAAACTCCGGATTCCATCGATTCGACCTCACTGACGACCTTTTCGGTTTCAATTTCGAAAAGTACCTCACCCTTTTTTACCACATCTCCGGCTTCTTTGTTCCACGCCGCCAGCACCCCGGTTTCCATTTGTTCGCTTAGTCTTGGCATTTGAATGTTTTTTTTCATCTTAATTTTCTCCTTGTATTTGTATTTTAAAGAAAACAATCCGTTAAGCAATCCACTCTTAGTTCGTTTTCTTTTGTAAACCCGATCCCCTCCAATTGATGCAGAATTTCTCCATAACTATATTTGAGCCCAGTAAGCCTCTCGCTCAATTTGGCATTTACCAAACCATCGACGATCACTTCACACTTGGCAATGCAACCTTTATAAATTTCTAGCTTAACCGCAAGCTGTATTTCCTTCCCTTTTTTGTTTAGGATCGTGCAATCCTTTTCAAATGAGAACTTTGGTGATTGACCGTAATTCCATTCCCATTGGGCGTATTTTTCATTAACTAATGCCTCTACCGCCTCAATATCTTGTTTTGTTAAGCTTACCTTTTCAACACCATCCGGAAATAAGGTTACCAGTAAGGTGTTTTTAAAGGTTTCCAGACTCATTGTTTGGTCGGTTAAGTGTTTTTTAATATTGGTCACATCACTTCTCACCGATTTTACGGACTTGGATGTGATCTTTCCCGTGGTTGTCTTTAGTAAATTTTTTAATAAACTGAGATCCGAATCATATAGTAAGGTGCCATGATGGAGCACCCGTCCCTTTTTTACCGTCTGAGCCGAGCCCGATATTTTTTGTTCGCCAATGGCAATATCGCTGGTACGACGCTTTCTGGCCGGAACCCCCATTTCATTGAGGGCGGCAATGACGGGGTTTAAAAACTGATCATAATCGGCAAAGACATCCCCTTGATTGGTAATAAATGAGTAGTTTAGATTGTTTGTATCATGAAATACCGTACCTCCTCCGGTGTTTCTTCTCGCTACTGGCACCCCTGCTTGTTCCACCGCTTTTAGATTGATTTCCTCAAAAATATTCTGATGTTTTCCCAGGACAATGCTGTTATCATTTTTCCATAACAACAGATACTCGGTATCAAGATTGTTTTTAAACAAGTATTCTTCCATGGCGAGGTTAAAATAAACGTCTGTATTGATGCTGTCTAAAACCTTCACAGGCGGTCTCCTCTCTGATGTATATCAACTTCATGCTTTCGTTGTCTTGAAATATGACTTTAATTTTACCTGAGAACCGCTTTATCGTCTACTCTATTTTTAACACTTTTCCAATCTTTCAAAAAAACATTCGTTCTTGTCGGTTTGATGGCCTAAAATAACAAGTAATTTCTCCCTCAATATGATAAAATATAACCACGGAGGAACTGATATGAAACAAAAACGTTTGCTTATTACAGCTTTTATTTTAAGCTTATTATTTATCTTCACAGGCTGTCAATTATTATCTGGAACCCAAACCAGCTTTACCCCTCATGATTCATTGGTGGTTCACTATCTGGATGTGGGCCAGGGCGATGCCATTCTGCTGGTGGACAACAACGACACCATGCTCATTGATGGCGGCAACCCGGAGTACGGCGAGGCGATCATTACCTATCTGACCGATCTGGGGATCACCCAACTCGACTATGTGGTGGCCACCCATAACCACAATGACCATGCCGGTGGGTTAACCGATGTGGTGGCCAGACTGGATGTGGACAATCTATACCTGACCAATTCCGAGGAAAACAAAGCTTCCCGAAACCTGACCGCTGAAGCAAAAAGTAAGAACATTCCTATTTCTACCCCCAGCCCGGGAACTACCCTGTCTTTTGGCAGCTCAACAATCAACTTTCTTGGACCCCTTAGTGTTCATGACGATGTTAACGATGATTCACTTGTCATGAAAGTCACCCATGGTGCGCATCGTTTTCTATTTACCGGAGACATGGAAGAAGTGGCGGAAAAGGAACTTTTAGCCCAGAACCTCGATCTGGAGGCCGATGTCCTTAAAGTTGGTCATCATGGCAGCTATTCATCCACTGGCTATCTGTTTCTACGAACGGTGAACCCCCGTTATTCGGTAATCTCCTGTGGATTAAACAACGACTACGGTCACCCGCACGAAGAAACCATGAGCCGTCTCAACGACGTCGGCTCCACCATTTTTCGCACCGACCAACTGGGAACCATTATTGCCACCAGTGAGGGTGATCAACTGAGCTTTAATAAAACCGGGATTCCCCCAACCCAACCTTATCAGGAAGTGGACAACGGGCTCGCAGCTACCCCAGAAACACCGGCAAACACAGCCACTTTGGAAACGGCCGCCTATATTGGCAATAAAAACTCCAAGGTTTACCATTTACCTGGCTGCTCCAGTTTACCAAAGGAATCCAATCGGATCTACTTAAAAAATCTGGAAGAAGTTCATTCCCTGGGTCTGACTCCCTGTGGCGTCTGCAAGCCGCCAAGTTAAAACAGTACGAAACGAATAAGGCCAATGTTTAGCAATAATCGTCGCTGCTAAACACTGGCCTCTTTTTTTGCTTTGATTTTTCACTTCGTTTTTACGGTTCTTCTGTTTAATGTTGGACCGCTATTGATTAACCCGTCACCACATCCCGCCGTTTTAGCCAGGTGATGGCAAATAAACAAAGTCCAGCGGTGAATACAGCGCAGGCGATCAGAAAAGCAGCTTCGCCTACCAACATCGGTGCCGCCGGATCGTTGGCCCGCATGCCCAGGGTGATTAGGGCATAGGGAAAGTAAAGCCCATAACCTTTAGACAACAGTGCCAACCCGGCAACGCCACCCATCAGAGCAATTCCGACAGGTACCGCAAAGCTGCGAATCACCAGTGATAGACAGAGCTGCAGGGCGCAAACGACCATGCCGCCCAACGCTCCAAACAACAGCCAGACTGGTAATTCCGGCGGGATCGGTCCCGAAAGCCCCGCCAGCAATCCGGAAATAATAAACAACAGTCCAATCCAGATCTGGGTCAAAATCACCATCAGCCAGCCCATTATCAGTTTAGCTAGAAACAACCGGGATATCGGAACCGGGGTGGTCATTACCGCATTCCAATTGTGGTTGGCATGTTCCAGCCGCAACAGATAGGACGCGTAGATCCCAATCAATACCGGCAGGAAAAAGTAACAGGCAAACAGGGTATGCTGAGTCCACAAGCTATACCACTGATTCTCCAACATTCCCAGGTTGTTGAGATAATTAAAGGTACCCATAAAGGCCGGAATAATGGGAATCAGTAAAAAAGCCATCCACACCGGACTATGTCGCATCTTGATCATTTCTGCTTTTAAAACCCGTTTAAGCATCATCTAGACCTCCCTTCTCACAAATAAAATCCGGCTGATACCGTAAATCAGCACAAAGAAAACCAAAATCAGGCCGAGCCCCGACCAATCCGTGCCCTTCCAGTAGAAATCTGCCACCCGGGTGACCTCATCCCAGTTCATGCCAACCTGCATCAGCACCCCATAATAGCTCCACAAAACCAGCTTTTGAAAACTCTGAGGTAAAAACATGCTAAACAAGCCAATAAAACCGCCAACGAGCCCCAGAGTCATCGGCACCATCTGATTGATAACAAGCATCGATACCCCCTGTTGAAAAATATAAATGGTTAAGCTCACCACCAGAGTGAAAAACAGATAACTCGTCAAGGCCCCCCAGGGCACTGGGCCGCCAAAATGCAGGAAGAGACCCATACCAATCATGATAAGCAATTGTCCCAGGGCAGCCCCAAACATATAGACACTACCCCAGATAAACTTGGCCGCAAAGATCCGCTGGGCCGGAATAATGGTTTCCAGCAGTTTAAAGGTTTGGCCCTTATGCTCCACATCACTAAGGCGCGAAGCCACTACTGCCGCGATTACCGGCATAATGATGCAGTTGAGCATCGGAAACTGATAAAGAAAAAACATCCAGCCCTGAACCAGGTCATTGGCGTCTTTATTCGAAATAGCCCAGCCCGCCCAGAGCAGCTGAACAGCCATCATCACTGCCACCACCAGCCAAATCTTGCGACCCTTTGTTTTTAAGACCTCCATCCCAATTGCGGCACTCATAAACTCACCGCCGTTCCGGTCAGCTCCAGGAAAATATCCTCCAGGCTCTTTTTGCGTTCTTCGATCCGGACCAGGCCAATATTATTTTGCCCCAGCGTCTTACTGATTTCGGCCATCATCGTGTCCTTTAACTGTGGGATAATCAGATAATCATCCTCGGCTTCCCAGGCCACGCCGTTTCGACTGAAAAATGATTTGGTCACCTCATTATTCATGGTTCGTACCGCCAGGTGCTGTTTACTGTATTGATGCAGCTTGGTCAGGCTGTCCTGATAAACCAACTCCCCTTCACGAATAATCCCTACCCGGGTGGCTAACTGATCAATTTCGCTTAGGAGGTGGCTGGAGACCACCACGGTCATGCCAAATTTTTGTGGCAGCGACTGAATCAGTTCCCGCATTTCCGAAATCCCAGCCGGGTCCAGCCCATTGGTTGGTTCATCCAAAATCAGCAGCTTGGGATACCCGAGCAACGCACTGGCCAGCCCCAGCCGCTGTTTCATCCCCAGCGAATACTGACTGACTTTTTTATTTTTCTGATTCTCCAACCGAACTATTTTTAAAACTTCGGCAATGTTTTGTTTGGGTACCCCCCGCAGGGTTTGAAAGATCTGCAGATTTTCCTCGCCGGTTAGATGCCCATAATAACTGGGCGACTCAATCAGAGAGCCGACATTCTTAAGATTTTTTAGACGGTTTTTGCTATTAACCCGCCTTCCAAAGACCGCGATCTCTCCTTCCGTAGGTTTCGCCAACCCCAAAATCATCTTTAGCGTTGTCGATTTTCCAGCGCCGTTGGGCCCCAGAAAACCATAAATAGCGCCTTCCGGAACCGACAGATCAACATCTTTAACCCGATAAACATTTCCATATTGTTTGCTGAGACCCTCAGTCTCGATAATATTGCTCATAACCACGCTCTCCTTCTTAATAATGCCCTTATAACTGTAAAACAAAACATCGAACAATTATTGCTTTGGGTTCAGTTTCCACAAAGCTCACGGCAGTTTTTCTACACCTTTATGATAGCCGATGAACCTTACGGCGGGTTGTCCCCGGCCTTACTTTTACCTTAATTTTGATCGCTTGTGCTAACACCAACAATTTTTTCGGGTATAATAACCTGGGGGTGATTCGAATGAAAACAATTTTCGAAGCAAAGCTTCTGGTTGTGGATGACGAACCGGAAATTATCAATTTATTAAAAACAATCCTTCACCAGGCAGGCTTTGCTCAGATTATCAGTGCCGAAAACTGCCAGCAGGCGCGGGCGCTTTTTGCTTTAGAAAAGCCCGATGGGGTAATTTTTGATGTGACGCTGCCCGATGGCGACGGGTTTTCTCTAATGCAGGAACTACGGCAGCAGTCAAATGTACCGATGCTGTTTTTGTCTGCCCGGGACGAGGATGAGAATCGTCTCCTGGGGCTGGGGTTGGGTGCCGATGACTATATTACCAAACCCTTTCTGCCCCGGGAACTGGTGCTGCGTTTAAGCGGGATCTTGCGGCGGGTTTACCAGCCGCTGTTGACTCCGCCAAACCAGGACGAAGTTCTGGTACTGGGGGCGGTGACCGTCAATTTTAAAAGCGGCATCGTTAAGACCGGTTATGGTGAAAAAAACCTCACCGCCAAAGAACATGCCCTGCTGAAAAAGCTTTGGGAAAACCAGGGCAATATCGTCACTGCTGACAGCCTCTGCCGCAGTGCCTGGGATGACGATCTCTACGGTTATGAAAATACCCTGATGGTCCACATCCGGCGGCTCCGGGAAAAAATCGAGGCGGACCCTTCCCAACCGCAATACCTGCTGACCATCCGGGGCATGGGCTATAAATTGGCCAAGGAAACCAAGCCATGAAAAGTTTGCGAAAAATCATCACCCGTTCGATTTTGCTGACGGCTGCGATTGCACTTTTACTGGTCACCATCAATCTCTCATTTTTGACCAGCTTTATGATGAAATATTCTAGTAACCAGCCACTTAAATATGCGATCTCCGATATTTCCGATGGTCTCTTAAACAACGATGGCACTTATGAGCTTAATTCTTCTGCCACCATTCTGATGAGTAAGCAATTTGTCTGGGCGATGCTGATTGACCGGGAGGGTCAGGTGATCTGGAACAAAAACCTGCCTGAAGATGTGCCGCTGCAATACACCCTTGCCGATGTAGCCTCCTTTAGCCGTTGGTATCTCAACGACTATCCGGTCTCCGTTTGGGAGCATCCCGACGGCCTGCTGGTTTTAGGTGAACCCAAAAACAGCACCTGGAAATACAACATCACCTCTACCGAAAACACCATCGCCCATATTCCCGGTTTTATTGTGAGCTTTTTTTTCCTTAATGTGTTGATTGCTTTGGCACTGGCTTTATTTCTGGGACTCTGGCTCTACCGTAAGCTAAAGCCGCTCTATAACGGCATTACCGCCCTACCAAAAAAAGAACCCCTGACACTGCCCACCGGCGGTGTTACCGGGGAAGTGGCTAGGATTCTCAATGAAACATCGGTGATTCTTTTTCAGCAGGAACAACAACTGGCCCACCGGGATCAGGCCCGGACGGAATGGATTGCCGGAGTTTCCCACGATATCCGCACCCCGCTGTCGATGGTGATGGGCTACGCCAGCGAACTGGAAATTAACCCCCGCCTGCCTGCCGCCGAACAAAACCAGGCCCGGATCATCCGAGAGCAGAGTCAACGGATTAAGTCCCTGATCGATGATTTAAACCTGGCTTCCAAACTGGAGTATCATGCCCAACCGATGGAGCTTAGCCGGGTTTCGCCCGCCGCATTAATCCGAGGTGTAGCGGTCAATTTTATCAATGATGGCCTCACCGCGCCCTATTCCCTCTCCGTCGATGTAACCGAAGAAACCAACAGCCCGATTTTACTCTGCGACCAGGCCCTGCTTCACCGGGCGCTGACCAACCTGATTGACAACAGCATCCGGCACAATCCCCGGGGCTGTAATATTACGCTTTCGGTAACTAATCTAACGACCGGCCTGGTGATTAAGGTCAGTGACAATGGCAAAGGCTATCCCCCTGAACTTATAAAAAATTCAGGGGGACTGGATGAATCACTATTACTCGGAAACCACGGTTTGGGTCTGATCATTGTTCGTCGGATCATGAAAATTCATGGCGGGAAGGTTGTTTTTGAAAATCTGCCCGATGGGGGCTGTACGGCTTCACTTGTTTTTATCTCTTAGAATGCCTTTTATCTTTGTTATCATGTTGTCTTAACAACTATGATCGATCTGAATCAATACGTTTTGTCAAAATCATTTTGTGAGCATCCCTCGCCCAATCACCGGTGCCAGTCGTTTGGCCAGTAGTACGCTGAGCGCAATCTTGATTATCCCCCCTGGCAGGGTCATCACAAATCCTGACATCATGACCGTTGCCGCTCCCACTGGCGTATTCAGATAATAATTGAGAATCACATAATACCATGGTAATCCCACGGCGTAGATTACCGCTGTTCCTGCAACCGCAGCCAGAATTAGCTGCTTTGTTGAGTGATCAGGGTTTCTTTCAGCCAACCACCCGGTAACAAATGCCCCCAGCGCAAAGCCGACAATATAGCCGAAGGTCGGTTTTAAAACATACATTAAGCCGCCGCCACCGGTAAATACCGGTACCCCTACCAGACCCATAAAAATATAAACTAAAACCGCAATCAGCCCCCCTCGGGACCCCAGCAGCAACCCGGCCAGAAGTACAAACATCGTCTGGAGGGTTAAGGGTATTCCCGGCAGGGGCACTTTAATCATCGCTCCTACCACAATCAATGCGGAAAATAATCCGCACAACACCAGCATTCTAATACTGAGGGTATTTTTATTAATCACGTTTTTTTCAATCATTTCGTTCCATCCTCTTCTAATTTTCCATCCTGTAAAAATTGTTTGATGTTAACTGGCAGCGAAGCTCAGGACCGTCTATTAATTATCTAGATCTTTCTGATACTAATTTCCCCGCTGTTCAGGGTTTCTGTTTGTCCAAATTGATTTTTGATAATTAATCCGCCTTCGTCACTAATGTCCAGGGCGGTTGCCACTTCCCACTCATCGTTCCTAAAAACCTTAATCTGTTTTCCCAAAACCATCGAGTGGGTTTTGTATTCCTCTAAAAAATCCCGATTAGTCAGATCGTCACAAATCGTTAAGACCTCGTTGATAATTTCCGCTGCCAGCCGATTACGGGTCAGGGCATCCGGTTTTTCATTAAACAAGGTCCCGACAATGTCTTTCAGTTCTTTGGGCAAGGCTGTTTCCGGCTGTTTAAAATTCACCCCGATGCCAATGATCACAAACTCGAACTGTCCGTTCTCAAAGTTAGTCACCGCCTCGGTGAGAATCCCCACAATTTTTCGGTCGCCCATAAAAATATCATTGACCCACTTGATCTGGGTATCAATGCCTGTCACTTTTTTAATCGCCCGACAAACCCCCACCGATGCGCCGGTGGTTAACAGCACTGCATCCCGGGCGGCCACATCGGGTCGCAATACCAGACTTAAATAAATCCCGCTTTTGGGCGGTGAATAAAAGGAACGGCCCATTCGACCCCGTCCCTTTGTTTGCTCTTCGGCAATAATAACAGTTCCCGTTTTTACCCCTTCCAGTGCCAATTTCTTGGCTTCCTGATTCGTGGAACCAAGGGTTTGATAGACCATCAGTGGAAGCGCCTGATTGGTTGGAGACAGCCAGGGGCGTATCCCTTCCGCCGACATTCGGTCCGATTCACTTTTTAGCCGATAGCCCTTGTTGGTGGTGGACTCTATTTCATAACCCGCTTCTTTTAAGCTTTTGATGGCCTTCCAGATGGCTGAGCGGGAGACCGCCATGGTGCTGGCCAGCACTTCTCCTGAAAGATAGGTTTCGCGATTTTCTTCCAAGGTTTGTAATAATTTTTGTTTTGTCGACATTTTTTTCACCTCTTGCTGTATTCTAACCAAAAAAAAAGCGATTGTCAACCACTTTTACTTAAATGGTCGACAATCGTTTTTTTTATCCTGGTTATCAGTTTTATTTAGTCACTTTTGAGATGGTACAAAGAAATGACCGTATCCTTTGTGATTAATTCATATTTCTTCCCCAGAACAGCATAGAGCGTCTGGTTTTGTTGGGGATCATTGTTTAACACAATCCATTTAGGCGGATTATTTTCTAATCGCTTATTGGTATCAACAAGCACTTGCGGATCGTAGCGCCCCCACCATTCCTGCATCGTAAAATATTTATAACAGGGTGTGATATCCGCCTTTAGAAACCATCCGGCGGGAACCGAATAACCTAAAACGCTGTCTAAATCGTCAGCCGGGATTAAATTTTTAATCGTCATGGCGTCTTCATAATAGCTGTTATTCGGTTGTTCTTCAATCATTTCCCACACCGTCTGATCTGCAAAGTTCAGGTAGCTGCCCACCGTTATCAGCAGCAGCGCCAATACCCCGACAAGCATCACGCGATAGTTTTCCTGGATCAGCATTTTCCCATCTTTTAGATAGAGCTCAATCAGTAAAATAATGGCCAAAACAAAGCACGGGGCCGTTAAGATAAAATAATGGTAGAAAACCCCGCCCAGCAGCAGTGAAAAAAAGGTGATCAACGAACCGGTGATCAATAACCAGGCAATTTCTTTGCTAACTTTTTTCAGCAAATAGTATATCCCCACACTAAAGGAAAAAATCACCGGAGTAATGGCGTAACCAAATTTTACAAATTCCTCTGGTGTTGATATCCCTGACATCCCCCCAGCATATTTGAGATTAAACAGAAAGGTTCCATAAATCATATCGCCAAAAGCATGATTCGCTAAAAAATAAATGGCGACTAACGAACAGACAAAAAACGAACCGCTAAGAAATGTCAGGGCATTATCAAAAAAATTGCGAAACGACTGATTCACCAGCAATTGGATCATCACGACTAAGACGATCGCACCAATAAATACGCTATTATTTAAGCGAATAAAGAGGATTAACGTAAAGCAGATCCCATACACCAGCGCATAGATTGGTGGATGCTTGGCTTTTCCCAGGGGTTCTAACTTAAAATATTTTGTGGCCAGGTATAGCGGCAGAAATAATAACGGTAAACTATATTCCTCGGTTAAGTTTCCCCCTTCAAAGGTGGCGGCCAGAATCAGCAAAAAGAAAACAACCGGAATCCAACACCACTTTTTTGCTAAAAACAATCGCCCCATTCTAAAAATCAAAATCAGATTGACACCCATAAAAAACCATTGCACCAAAAAGTTACCAAAACGATTAGGCCATATCGACCAGCCCAAGGCCTCGATAAAAAACATCACCGGCCCCTTATGATCAAATAAATCCACATAGGGAATGTAGCCAGCGGTGATGCCCTTGCCAATCAGTAAGAATATCGCCGAGTCTGAGATGCCATAATTATCAATAAAGAGGGGGCTGGTTCCATAAGCAAACACCAGTAGAAAAAGAACGGCCATTAAAACTAGAATGCCATAGTCCAGAAGCGAATTTTTATCTATCTTCATTTAATTGCGTTCCTTGACAATAAAAATAGGCCGTTTTTTCGTTTCTAAATACGTTTTGGCCAGGTATTGACCCAAAATCCCGATGCTGAATAACTGAATCCCACTGATCAGAAAAATCAAACACACCAGCGAAGCCCACCCATAGGCGGAACCATGCCATAATATTTCCCGAATAATGATCACCACAATGGCCACAAACGATAGCATACAAAAAAGTAGGCCGGTGGCTGATGCAAAGGCCAACGGTGCGGTTGAAAAACCGATGATCCCTTCCACTGAATATAGGCATAATTCCCAGAAAGACCACTTGGTTTTTCCGGCCACCCGCTCAACATCCTGATAAGGCAGCCATTTTGTCTTGAAACCAACCCACTCAAAAATTCCCTTTGAAAAGCGATTATACTCACCGATCGCCAGAACAGCTTCGACCACAAAACGCTTCATCAGTCTAAAATCTCGTGCCCCTTCGACAATTTCCATGCCCGTCATCCGATTGATCAGTTTGTAAAAGCGTTTGGCAAAAAACGAACGAATACGGGATTCTTTGGCGCGGCTTGCCCGACAGGCTGCCACACAGTCAACATCCTCATTAATTAGAGCCTCATACATGGGCATGATTAAGGCTGGTGGATCCTGCAAATCAACGTCCATAATTCCGACATAATCCCCGGAGGCATAACTTAACCCAGCATAAATAGCCGCTTCTTTACCAAAATTCCGGGAAAAAGATACATATTTTACGCGACAATCCTTTTCACTAAGCTTTTTTATAATCGGCAGGGTTTTATCTTTCGAACCATCATCAATAAACAGAATCTCAAAATCTACTGTGGGCATCTGAGTGATAACCCCATTCACCAGCGTATCATAAAAAAGGGGAATGACCTCTTCTTCACAATAACAGGGAATCACCATACTTATTGTTTGTTTCTCCATCATTCTTCACCCTCACATTATCTTAGTACGTCCTCAAGAACAGAAAACCTCTCAAAACACAAAAATGCTTTTAAAAAATAAAATCCTGTCTTTGATTTTCCCTCGGGTTTCAAGACAGGATTTTAACTGCTATTTTTTATATATACCACGAATCAGCTTCACGAATCAAAAAAGCCCGTGTTTTCTAGATTTTTTCCCAAATCATAACTGCTTTGACGAGATTTTTTAGTGCTGTTCGAACTCTAACTAAAAAAAGATTATCGCCATTAAAAATAATGGCCGATAATCGATTTTGAAACTGACCCCAGTCGGTTAATATAATTTTTGAAGTACCAGGCTGGGGAAATTATTAAAAACACGGTGTTTTGGTGATAACTCCACCATTTCGGCTTCTTCTATCGCACTTCTTTCATCATAATCAATTAATATTTTATTTCGTTCATAAAGTGGATCTGGCACCGGTACTGCTGATAATAAGGACTGCGTATAGGGATGGGCCGGTCTTGTGAAAATTTCTTCTGTTGGTCCAATTTCCATAATCTTTCCATGGAGCATCACTGCTACCTTGTCACAGATAAATTTAATTATTGAAAGATCATGGGCTATCAAAAGAAACGAAAACCCATGCTCCCGTTGCAACCGCTGAAATAAGGTGATTATTTGAGCCTGTATGGAAACATCCAGTGATGCAATCGGTTCGTCAGCAATGATTAAATCCGGACTTGTGCTCAAACACCGGGCAATCGCAACACGCTGGCGCTGACCACCCGATATTTCGGTTGGGTATTTCTTTTTAAAGGTGTGATCTAGTCCCACTTCCATTAAAAGGGTGTCCAATTTTTCCTGAATTTTATTTTTGTCTTGCAGCAATTTATTTACAACAATTGGTTCCGTTATAATTTCTTCAATTGTCATTCTGGGGTTAAGTGCTGCTGCTGAATCCTGAAAGATAATCTGCATATTTTTGTTAATATCGCCTTTGTTTTTTCGATACACCCCCTTGTCCGAAATCAGATTTCCTTTAAAATAGACTTCGCCCGCTGTTGCCGGATAAATACCCATGATGGTTCGGGCAACTGTCGATTTACCCGATCCCGTTTCACCAACTAAACCAACCACTTCGCCTTTTTTTACCTCAAAATCGACGCCATTGACGGCTTTAATTGTTAAATCTTTATTGATCTGAAAATGCTGCTGCAGATTTGAAACACTTAAAATCGACTCTGAGTTCATCATTCTTTTTCCATCCTTTTCAATGAAATTGGTGGTTTAATTTTGGGTGCTTTTTCATCCATCAACCATGTCGCCACATAATGGGTGGGTGAGACTTCATACATCGGGGGCATTTCTTCATAATCAATGGCGAGAGCATATCGATTTCGTATCGCAAACGCATCGCCTGGGGGTGGATTTAGCATAATCGGTGGGGTTCCGGGAATGGTGGCCAACGAATCACCCGCCTTAGTCAGTGCCGGCAAAGCCGACATCAGTCCCCATACATAGGGATGTCTGGGGTTATAAAATATATCTTCTGCGGTTCCAATCTCCACAATTTTTCCGGCGTACATTACTGCCACGCGATCGGCAATTCTGGCAACAACGCCCAGATCATGCGAAATAAATACAATAGAAATCCCGGTTTTATTACGGATATCTAACAGTAAATCTAATATTTTTGCCTGAACCGTTACGTCAAGCGCAGTGGTTGCTTCATCGGCAAACAGAATTTGGGGATTTGATGCCAAGGCGATTGCCAGTACACAACGCTGTCTCATTCCGCCAGAAAAAAAGTGTGGCTGCAACGAAAACATCTCTTCCTCTCTGTTAATCCCCACCAAATTGAGCATTTCGATTCCCCGTTTTTTTGCCTCTTCCTTACTGACTTTATTGTGTTTAACAATAGCCTCTGTTATCTGCTTACCAATCGGAATTGTCGGGTTGAGGGTGGTCATTGGATCCTGAAAAACCATCGACATAACACCACCTCGCAGTTTTCTCATTTCCTTTTCCTTATAGTCGGTAATGTCTTCGCCTTCGACAATGATTTGCCCTTGTTTGATTCTGGATGTTTTCGGTAGCAGTTTTAGAACGGCTTGGCTCATCACCGTTTTTCCACAGCCGGATTCTCCAACAATGGCTAATATTTCGCCTTTTTTCAGTGTCAGACTGACATCTCTAACCGCTTCAACCTCACCATTTTTCGTATCAAAACTCACTGATAAATTTTTCAATTGTAAAATCGGTTCCTCCATCTATTGCCCTCCTATTCTATCGATAGATGCCGGATGCTCAACTAAACATCCGGCAAACAAAGAATGCCTTACAGCCTTTTACTTCTGCGCTTATTATTTGTTAAGCGTCCAATCTTCAATATTCCACATCACACCAACGGCATGATGACCAAGAACGCGATCGGTATTGAGCCCTTCAAGTCCACTGATACTGACATAATTTCCATCCAGATAGGCAATCAGTACTGAGGCCGGTTGTTTTGCGAACGCTACTTCAAATTGGCCATATAAATCTTTTCTGGCCGCGACATCTTTCTCATGTCTGGCCTTTGTCAATAAATCGTCCACGACAGGGTTTGAGTATTTCATGGTGTTGGAACTACCAGCGGTGGTAAATTGGGCATAAAGTGCATCTGGATCAAATTCAACAGCGTAGCCTGATAAGAATCCATTGTATCCAGATTTCCAGTCAAATTTTGTAACCAGAACAATTTCCATATCCACACCGGCTTCTTTTAGCTGTTTTGAAACAATGTTGGCAATGTCAATTCGTTCTTCTTCATAATCCCGAACTTGAATGGTAAAATGGAATCTTTCCCCATTTCGTTCATAAATGCCATCAGCGCCTTTTGTCCAGCCTAATGCCTGCATTTCCTGGGCAAATTTATTCAGATCAAATGTATAAATATCAGCGGCAGTATTTCCACCAAAGGCATTTAACTGAATCGGGCTGTATGCAGAGCTTCCCTGATTATTGAGCACACTCTTAACCACGGACTCTTTATCAATTGCATCGTTGAGAACCCCAACAGAATCCTTGTTTTTTATCCAGAAATCGGTTCGGTTATCCACTGAAATCGCCCGATAGTCGGCGGTTGTAAAATCAATATTTTGATAACCATCTTTGCCTCGGAATTTTTCTGCATAGTTTGCGTTCAGCCAGGCTAGATCGGCTTCACCGGATTCAAGCATCAATGCTTTAGTATTTTCTACCGCAACGGTTTTATAAACCACCCGATCGATATTTGGCACCTTATCGTAATAATCGGCATTCTTTTCCAGGGTGATGGTTCCCCCAGTTTTATCCCACTCGACAAATTTATAGCGACCGGTTCCCACAGGCGCCTGATTAAAGGATGCGGTGGTCAAATCCTGACCATCCAATAAATGTTTCGGCGCAATTCCAATGGTAAAATTATCCAGCATGGCGGCGTTGAATTGGGAAAGCGTAATCACCACGGTGTTGTCATCAATTGCCGTCACGCTGGTAATGTCGGTATAGTTACTTAATACACTGGCCGATAAGGTGGTATCTTTTGTCAGCTTATCGTAGGTGAAAACGACATCCTGTGCTGTTAACGGTTGGCCATCATGCCATTTCACCCCTTTCCGCAATTTAAAGGTATATGTTAATGAACCCTCATCATAGGTATAACTTTCAGCCAAATCGATGATTGGCTTGCCTGATGCATCATACTTCATCAAACCTGAGAAAATGATCCCAACCAATTCACTGCCCTCATTAATAATCGGGTTAATGGAATCTGCGGTTTCCCCAGCGTATACCAGGGTATTTGACAAATCCGACCCAGTCGATGATTTTTTATCAGCCGATGCTGACGAGCAACCGGTAAAACTTACCATGGTGCTTAAACAAAGTACCCCTGCCAATAATTTAACAATCTTTTTCTTTACCCTCATAAACTTTTCTCCTCTAAAATTATCTAAACGCTATCTCAAAAATCAGAGATAACTTTCTCGTTTATTTGTTTCTTTTCTAAAATAATATGCAATATTGGTAACACACACCAGGGTGGTAATCAGAAATACGCCTGGAAAGATAATGACCCACCATGAATTTGACAGCAACGCCTTATTTGCCAGAGACAGCATACTGCCCCAGGAAACGACATCAACGGGCAACCCCAAACCCAGAAAGCTGAGCGTGGATTCCATGGAGATGCTGAGTCCAATACTGGAGACGACCACAAACATAATGGTGGAGATAAAATTGGGAATCAGGTGTTTTATCATAATATGAAAAAAGCCACTCCCCATACATTGCGCCGCCAGGACATACTCACTACTGCGGATCTGTCTGACTTCGCTCCGGACAATTCTTGCCAGACCACACCATCCGGTCACCCCAATGACAAATGATATTTTGACAATATTCTGGGTTCCCATGACCGATGTCAGCAATAAAATCAACAGTAGGTTGGGAATACTGTTGATCAGCTCGGGAATTCGCATCATGATTGAATCAACCCGGGAATTAGCGGTTCCGCTGACACAGCCATAGATAACACCAATCACGGTAATAATCGCCATCCCCAATAAACCGATCAGAATGGATACCCGACCGCCATACCAGATCATCGAATAGATATCTCTTCCCAGGGAATCGGTGCCAAAATAAAATTCTGAGTTTGGCGGTTGATTAAGATTTTGTAGATAAAAACCGGTCGGATCATGATTATAAACCTGTTCCGCAAAAACACAGCCCAGAATGATAATCCCAAGAATAACCATTGACAGGATCGGCATCCCTTTTATCCGTTGCCAGAAGGAAATCCTTTTCTCTGCCGATTCGTATGTTTTGTAATTCGTCCCGACTAGGACAAAGGGGTCTGTGGCGTTTCCTGCCATGTGCTCACCTCCGTTAATTTCATTCTGGGATCGATGGCTTCATTGATAAACTGGGCAATAATACTGCTGGAAACAACCATAATGCCGGTAATGAGAACAATTAACATCAGTAAATTGTAATCATGATACTTGGCACTGGTAACCGACAGCGCTCCAATCCCCGGATAATTAAACACGGCTTCGGCAATAAAGGTCCCACTGAGAACATGGGGAATGGAAATCGCCATAATGCTGACAATGGTTGGTGCCACATTTCGAAAACAGTGTTTCAAAACGATCTCCGACTTCGTACATCCTTTTGATTTAGCCAGCAGCACATATTCTTTTCGGATTTCATCCAGCAATTTGTTTCGGATCATATAGGCGTAATACCAGAGATGACTAAGTATCATTACTGTTAGGGGCAAAATCATATGCTGGATGCGGTTAAAAAGATCGTCCGATTTACCAATATCATAAGCGCCACTACTGGGAAGCCATCCCAGATTGATGCTAAAAATCAATACCAATACAACTCCCAGCCAGAATGACGGGATATAATAAGCCGCCGTTCCCACCTTACAGATAATCCGGTCAATCCAGGTGTCTTCATGCATAGCACAAAATAATGCCAAAATCGTTGCCAGCACAAATACCAGGATATAGGCAGTGCCCCCCAGAATCAGGGTATTTCCGATTAACGGGGCAATCACAGCCAATGCTGGCATTTTGTATTTTAACGACATCCCAAAATCACCTTGCACAGCATTGCTGATCCATTTAACATATTGGAGTGCGATGGAACCATCCAATCCCAATCGTTCTCTTGCAGCATCCAGTTCAGAGGATGTCATCGACTCGACTGCATCGCCATAATATGATTGTAGCGGATCACCTGGAGCCAGACGGGCAAAGTAGAAAACCACAATTGATAAAAGCAGCATCGAAAGCAAAAACCATAAGGTTCGTTTGACTATTTTCTCAATTAATATCGATTTGCTGTTCAATCCTCACACTCCCCACTTATGGATTTAATTGCGTCCTTCATGAAATCAGCACACCCGTTTCTGATACCTTTGTTCCCATCAGAACAAACCATGGATCATAATCATATCCCGGACGGGTCAAACCCGGTAACTTCTGTATCTGCACTTCAACAAGACCGTTTCTTTCCAAAAGCTCTTTCAGTTCTTCCATGCGAGCGCTCTTTACTACCAGATGGTTATCCACTTCTTCATCTTCATAAATATTAACCTTGCCAATATTTAGTCCAACGCCCTCCTTCATCCGGTTAAAACACATAATTTTTCCCCCTGGTTTCAAAATTCGCAGCCATTCTCTGATTGCCAGATCCGGTTCAACCAGTGTCCAGATCAGCCGGGAATTGATAATAAAATCAATGGTTTCGTTCATAAAGGGCAGCTCTAAAACGCTCCCTTCCATAAAAACAGCATCCGACGCTGCTGTTTTTGCATGCTTAACTGCATAATTCATCATCTCTCTTGATATATCAATCCCGATGGTTGAATGACCCAGCTTTGCCGTCATATTTGCCAGAAATCCGGTTCCGGTTCCCAGATCCAGAACATTTTTGTTCTGATTCGTCCCTAAAAGATTGTTAAGCGCCTCCATCCATGCCTGCAAATCCTCCGTATCATGATCAGCATCAAACGAATCAGAACGCTTGTCCCAGTACGCTTCAATTTTTTTTATTACTCCAACTACTTCCATTTTTAACCCCTTTCAAAAAAAACAAAGCCACGAAAATTGATTTCTATCTACGATAGAACACTCAACCTTCATGGCTAAATTAATTGATTAAATTTTAAAATAAGTTTTCAGACAAGTCTTTCACTATTTTTATTTTTGGCAGTATATACCTGTAGATATGTTATTCCAGTGAAATCGATTTGTCAATCATTATTTTAATAAAAGTGAATTTAGATAATCATATCATCGCTTCACTTTATCCTTTATCACAACAATCAATATTGTTTTTTTGAGTCATCTGATTCCCGCGATTCTCTTTTAGGAATTAGACTTACTTCTATTGCGCCAGCACTTCCAAAGCCTTCACAATAATATCAAAGTTCTTCGCCATGCTGTCAATGCTCCAGGACTCATCGGTCTGATGACAGGTGTTGGTTTCACCGGGAAAAACGCCGCCAAAGGCCACGGCGTTATCAAAGGCCCGAGCATAGGTTCCGCCGCCCGAGACAATCGGACCGCTGGTATCGCCAGTGTAGTCGGCATATACTTTTTGCAGCGATGTGACCAGAAAACTTTCCTGATCGACATGCAGAGGTAGGGTTTCATGATCCATTTCCAGAGAAAAGCCCAGCTCTTCGATGGCTTTCAGGATGGTTTTACAGAGCTCGCTGCTCTTTATGGTCACCGGGTAGCGGATATCACATCGAAGCACGGCGATATTCTCATCTACAAAGGCGATAGCCGGATTAAGGGTCAGATCCCCGGATACCGCATCAGAAAGGTTAATCCCAAAACCTGCCGGGGTCGCCCGCTTAAGCAGCTCCAGAATCGGATGCTTTATACCCGCCGCCCGTAATTCGTCTGCCAGTTTTATCAGAGCGTTGTCACCCTTTTGTGGCTCAGAAGCATGGGCGGATTTGCCCCTGGCTTCGTAGGTCTGGCCGTTGTAAGTCGCTTTAGCATAATCCGGAACCGAATTGATCTGTTTACCACTACTTAAGTTTAGTACGGGTGTGCCATTATCCAATTCTTTTTTAAGAATCACATTCATGATGCCCTTTTCCGCAAAAATAACCGGGAAACCGGAATCCGGCGAAAAGGCGTAGGTGGGGATCTCTTCAGTTTCTTTGTAGCGTTTCATACAGGCCCAGTTGCCGCCTTCTTCATCACCGCCAATAATCAGGCGAATCCGTTTATTAATCGGTACCTTGGCCTCTTTCAGGGCTTTTAAGGCAAACAGAGAGACAATGGTAGGTCCTTTATCGTCCAGCACCCCCCGGCCATAAATTTTATCGCCATCAATGGTTAAGTCAAAGGGCAGCACGGTCCAGTCGTCACCCACTTCGACCGTATCAACATGTGTGATGGCCGCCACCATTTCTGGCCCTTCGCCAAATTCCACGTAACCGCAATAGCCATCACAGTTTTTAGTGGTCAAACCGAAACTTTTACCTAACTCCAGAACGTAATTAATGGCCGCATTGATCCCAGTTCCCAAGGGCGCTTCTGAAGTGGTCGCTCCAGCGTTGGCGTTCACCGACTTTATTTGTAACAGGCCTCGCAAGGCCTCTAAGACTGCTTGTTTATCAAAATGAATGGTCATCTTTTTCCCCATTTCTATCGCTACGATTTAGGGTTACCGCATGGCCACCCTGCTATTATTGTACCAGACTTTCCAGCGCTTTGGTGATAATATCAAAATTCTTCTTCATGCTTTTAATACTCCAGTACTCATCGGTCTGATGACAGGTGTTGGGTTCCTCGGGGAATCGTCCCCCAAAGGCCACGGCATTATCAAAGGCCCGGGCGTAAGTTCCCCCGCCGATGACCTTGGGACCGGTGGTATCGCCGGTATAGTCTTCATAAATTTTTTGAAGCGCATCAATGAGATAACTTTCTTTCTCAATATGGAGCGGTGGCAGATCATAATTGATGTTAACGGTAAAACCCAGAGGGGTAACGGCTCTTTCAATGTGGTCCCGGATGTCCGCTCCCTTCATGGTGACCGGATAACGGATATCGCACTTTAGCACCGCCTTGTCCTGATTAACCTTGGCAATCGATGGATTGATGGTGAGTTTCCCGGAAATTTCATCTTCAAAATCGATATTCAGTCCTTCGGAGGTGGCGATGTCGATAAGATCCAGAAAGGGGTGCTCCAACCCCAGCACTCTTAACTCACTGGCCAATAAAAACATCGCATTAACCCCCTCATGGGGCTGAGATGCATGAGCTGGCTTACCGATGCTTTCATAAACGGCATCACTGACAATGGCCTTGGCATAATCGGGAACGGTGTTGATCTGATTACCGCTAAAAAAGCCCAGGTTGTAAGTGGTGGGCTCCAGATTTTTTTTGATACAGACATTCAGAATGCCTTTTTCAGCAAAGATGGCCGGGTACCCGGAATCCGGTGAAAAAGCATAAGTCGGCGCTTCTTCGGTGGCCTTATAGCGGTTCATACAATGCCACTGTTCACCTTCTTCATCACCACCGATTATCAGACGAACCCGTTTATTCAAAAGTGCTCCACTATCTGCCAAAGCCTTCATGGCATAAAGCGCCACCAGGGTGGGGCCCTTATTGTCAATGGTTCCCCGGCCATAGGCCTTATCGCCGTCAATGGTCAGATCAAAGGGATTAACGGACCAGCCATCCCCCACCGGCACCGTGTCCACATGGGTCAGAATGCCAATCATTTCTTCACCCTGACCCATTTCGATGTAACCGCAATAGCCGTCACAGTTTTTGGTTTTAAAGCCAAAGCGCTCGCCCAGATTTAACACATAGTTGATTGCCGCGTTAATGCCAATGCCTAGGGGTGCCTCTGGTATAACAGGTCCGGCATCGGCATTGGTCGAATCGATTTGTAGCAACCCTTTCAGGTCGTTTAACAGGTCTTTAACTTTTAGTTTATCGTTCATCTTTTTTTAATGATGCCTCTCCAATGTATTCAAAACGTTTCATGATGACGCCATCTTTTTCAATGATTTCGTCCCACATCGTGACTGGCCGAACCCAAAGTCCACCTTCCCCATACAAGGGCCGGTAAATCACCAGGGTTTCTAATGTTTCACTATGGGTTCCAACTCCGATGACTTCATATTCATTGCCCTTATAATGTCGATAACGTCCGGGTTTGATAATATCTTGTTTCACTACTAGATCACTCAACTTTCACTTTCTTCTTCTCGTAAATCGTGATATTATATACAAAGATTCTTAAGAGAATACCAAAATTTTCTTAAGCTGAAATCAAATTTTATGGATAAAGGAGTTTCTTATGCAAAAATGTTTTTCCTGCGGAATTGAACTTAAAGAGGATGATATCTACGAAGTAAAAGGTAAGATTTTTTGTGATGACTGCGCCTTAGGTCAGCATAAACTGGTTCAAACCTGCGATCCCAGTGCCGTTCTCAGTGCCAAACTTGATCGACAACGATCCGGCCACACCGGAACCCAGGGCCTGACCCCCCGTCAAAAAGAATTTTATGAATACATCGTTGCCAACAACGGGGTCACCATTCCCCAGTTTGTCGAAAAATTTGGTCTGACAGCCGAAGAAGTCAGTGCTGATCTCAGCGTTTTAAGACACGCTGAACTCGGTAAGGGTCAAAAAAGAGCGGACGGCGTTTATTTCGTTACCTGGGAATCCTGATATTTAAATTCCAATAAAGGTGCCTTAATAATTTTTGTTCGCATTTTTATTGTTTATATAAAATAAATATTAAAGGAGATTTTATGAAAACGAGACAAGAAATTAAAGCCATCGCCAAGCAGAACTTTTCTGAGAATTACTGGATCTGTGTTGGCGCAACCATATTGGCATTGGTTGTTATTGGTGCGGCTTCCGCCATCACTTCCTTTATTGGAGGATTAGGTGGTCTGATTATCTGGGGGCCCATGATGGTCGGTCTACAGTTTTTTTCACTTTGGATTTACCGCGGCGAACTCCCCGCTCCAACCCTTGAAGACATGTTTAAAACCGGTTTCTCTGATTTTGGACGGAAACTTGGTGGCATGCTCTGGATGGAATTATTTGTTTTTCTCTGGTCTTTGCTTTTTGTTATACCCGGTATTATAAAGTCCCTCGCTTATAGTTTTACACCTTATATTTTGGCCGAATACCCCAATGTACCGGCTACTGAGGCCGTTAAAATTTCGATGCGAATGACCGAGGGGCATAAGGGCGATATTTTTGTGATGTCACTCAGCTTCCTGGGATGGTTTATCCTTAACGGATTTACCTTTGGTATTCTTGGTATCTTCTATGTGAACCCCTACTTCTTTACCAGCATGGCTGGACAATATGAAGATCTTAAAGAATTAGCACTTCAAAACGGCGTCGTCAGCCTGGATGAACTCATTTAAAACTTATCTAAAAAGGGGGGGCAGAATTTTCCTGCCCCTTCTTTTTTAATTTGCTATTTCGTTAATCAGATTAACCATTTCAATGGCTGTCAGGGCACAATCATAGCCCTTATTGCCAGCCTTGGTTCCGGCCCGCTCTATGGCCTGTTCAATGTTTTCAGTGGTCAGCACCCCGAAGATCACCGGGATTTCTGACTGCAACGAAACATGGGCCACGCCCTTTGACACCTCGCTGCAGACATAGTCATAGTGGGTAGTGGAACCGCGGATTACTGCCCCCAGACAAATAACGGCATCATACTTTTTTGACTTAGCCATTTTGGCTGCAATCAGGGGAATCTCAAAGGCTCCCGGTACCCAAGCCACATCGATGTCTTCTTCCTTCACATCGTGACGCTTCAAGCCATCAATGGCTCCGCCCAACAACTTAGAACCAATAAACTCATTAAACCGCGCCACCACAATCCCCACTTTAATTCCCTTTGATACTAACTTACCTTCATATACATTCATTATATTCTCCTCTATAATAATTTTTGTTATCTAACTTTCAAAACGATAACCTAGTACCGACAATTGTTACATCATGTTGTTTGCATCAGAGCGGACACGGCCCAAGCCTGTCCGAGTCTGCAGCAAACAACAGATTAACAATTGGTCGGTACGGCAGTTTATCACTAGGTTTTAGTTATAATTTAAAATATGGCCCATTTTTTCCTGTTTGGTTTTTAAATAAAACAGGTCGTGGCTGGATGCTTCCATTTGGATGGGAACCCGCTCGACCATTTCCAGCCCAAATTCTGACAAACCGTCCATTTTTTTAGGATTATTGGTTAGCAGCCGCAGCTTTTTTATGCCCAAATCGCTTAAAATCTGAGCGCCGATATAATATTCCCGCAGGTCTTCCGGAAATCCCAGTTCAATATTAGCCTGAACCGTATCCATGCCCAGATCCTGAAGGGCATAAGCTTTTAATTTGTTGATCAGACCAATCCCCCGGCCCTCCTGACGCATGTAAAGCAGCACGCCCCGGCCTTCTTTTTCAATGGCGGTCATCGCCGCGCCAAACTGATCGCCGCAATCACAACGGATCGAACCAAAAGCGTCGCCGGTTAAACATTCGGAATGGACCCGACACAATACCGGACTTTCGCCGCTTACATCGCCCTTTACCAGGGCCACATGATGCTCGCCGTTTAACTTATTGACATAGCCATAGGCGATAAACTCACCGTATTTGGTGGGCATTTTGGTGACCGTCACCCGTTCCACCAGTTTTTCATTTTGTTTGCGATAGTTCTGCAAATCCTTAATGGTGATGAATTTCATCTGATGGGTCTGGGCAAACGCGATCAGCTCCGGGGTGCGCATCATGGTGCCGTCGTCTCGCATAATTTCGCAGCACAGGCCACATTCTTTCAGCCCGGCCAGTTTGACCAGATCGACCGTCGCCTCAGTATGGCCATTTCGCTCCAGAACCCCGTTTTCCCGGGCCACCAGTGGAAACATATGTCCGGGCCGCCTAAAATCTTCCGGTCTGGCATTCTCATCAACACACTTGATGGCGGTGACGGAACGTTCTGCCGCGGAAATACCGGTGGTGGTATCGACATGGTCAATTGACACGGTGAAGGCGGTACCGTGGTTATCGGTATTCTCCATCACCATTTGGGGAACGGCTAATTTTTGCACCAGTTTTTCGCTCATCGGCATACAAATCAGCCCTTTTCCATAAACGGCCATAAAGTTGACGTTTTCGGTCGTGGCAAATTCAGCCGCACAGACAAAGTCGCCTTCATTCTCCCGGTCGTCATCGTCGGTAACGATGATAATCTTGCCCGCTCGTAAATCTTCTAGTGCTTCTTCAATCGTGTTAAATTTAAACATAGTACCCTCTCTTAATTTTATTAGTTTTAGAACCCGGCCTCAGTCAGAAAATCAAAGGTCAAACCACTGGATTTTTCCTGGCTGCAATCTATTTTTGAAGGTGGACTTAACAACAGGCTTTCGATATATTTGCCGACCAGGTCGTTTTCCAGATTGACCGGATCGCCAGCTTTTTTTATTCCCAGGATCGTGTGCTTAACCGTATGGGGAATGATCGATACCTTAAAGCTGCCTACGGTTATTTCGATAACCGTTAAGCTGATGCCATCAATAGCAATTGAACCTTTTTCGATGATGTAGCGCCGTATTTTCGGCGATGCCGCAATCTCAAAGATCACCGCATTATCATCAGTGGTAATATCTACAATGTGACCTGTTCCGTCAATATGGCCGGCCACCATATGTCCCCCGAAACGGCCATTGGCCGACATCGCCCGTTCCAGATTGACAGCCGAGCCTCCTTTTAAATCGCCCAAGTTGCTGCGGTTTAGGGTTTCGCTCATGACGTCGGCCATCCACTTATTTCCACGGAGCTGGGATACCGTCAGACAAACCCCATTCACCGCCACGCTGTCGCCCAGTTTTAAATCGTCCATGATGAGCTCACCCTGAACCCATAATTGGGACGATCGTTGACCCTTAACTACAGCAGTAATTTTGCCAACTTCTTCGATAATTCCTGTAAACATGTCCTTACCTCTTTATATATTCGAGGCAAATATCTTCCCCGAAAATTTTTATTTTTCTGTCTGTAAATTGAAAGGCCTCCTCTGGATCTGCCAGCCCCAGGCCTTCCACCGGGGTTTTGGCAGTGACGCCGCCAAATATTTTAGGGGCCAAATAAACCTGGAGTTTTTTGACGATGCCACTTTTTAAGGCACTAAAATTCAGGGTGCCCCCACCTTCTAGCAAAATGCTGTCGATCCCCGCTGCGCCCAATTTTCGCATCAACTCATTGAGGCCCAGATGATCGCCTTCTCTTGAAACAGTTAAAATGTTACAGCCCATGATTTCAAACCGTTTTATTTTTTTTTGATCCCGCGAACAGGTGGCCAGATAGGTCGGTATTTTATCGGCCGATTTTACTACCCGGGATGACAGCGGGGTGCGCAAATGGGTATCGCAAATAATCCGGCTGGGGTTTCTGCCGCCATCAATCCGGCAGCTCAGCTGGGGATCATCTTTTAAAATGGTATTGATCCCGACCATAATTCCGGCAACTTCATTTCTCGTCTGATGGACGGCTATCCTGGCCTCTTCCCCGGTAATCCACTTCGATTTCCCGGTATAAGTGGCAATTTTGCCATCCAGGGTCATGGCATATTTCATTAATACATAGGGGGTTCTGTTTTTGATGTAGTGGAAAAATACGGCGTTCATTTCCTGACAGGCCGTTTCCCTAACTCCGGTTATCACCGTGATCCCTTGCTGCCTGAGGATCTCAATCCCCTTGCCACTGACTTGCGGATTGGGATCGGTAGACCCAATAACCACCCGACTGATCTTGTTTTCAATGATCGCCTCAGTGCATGGCGGGGTTTTGCCATAATGACAGCAGGGTTCCAGGGTCACATAGAGGGTTGCTCCGACCGCCGACTGGGTACAAACCGCCAGGGCCTGGCGTTCGGCATGAAGCCCGCCATATTGTTCGTGATAACCGCTGCCGATAATTACACCATCCTTGACAATCACCGCTCCCACCAGGGGATTGGGATTTACCCGGCCGCGACCTTTTTTGGCCAGGTCGATAGCCAGATCCATATATTTTTGATGATTTTCCACACGTTCTCCTTTCTCAAAAAAGAAAAATACCCTGAATCATCATTCAGGGCAAAGGGTTTGTTTACAGATTTACTTATCGTTGTATAAAAAAAACTCTGAAATGGTTACCATTTCAGAGCTAAATAAACAAAGATTATCAACATGCAAAACTTTATTATCTTCTTTCATCCAGACTTTAACTGTCGGCCTCGGAATTTCACCGAATCATACCTTGCGGTTCGTGGGCTATACCACCGGTAGGGAAACAATCCCTGCCCTGAAGACTTCATATTTAATTGAATAAACTGTATCATATTGCTATATTTCTGTCAATACCTTAAAAATTATTTTTCTTTAAGCTCATTTTCGTTTATAATAGGAGCATGAAACGAGCGAACACTCAGCATTATAAATTTGACTGAACCTTCAGAGAGAGGATGGAGCACCTGTGCAGTGGTTTAAAAAAAGCCTGATCCGGCGGATCGGGACAATTGTTATCGGATTTATTATTGTTGCCTTTGCTGTCTATGGGATTATTTCCATCCAATTATTGAGTAATTTTTTTGAGGATCACAGCAAAACGGAACTATCTAAGGATGCTTTGCAGATTGCCACTGAAATTGATAAATTCATTGAAAAGAATATTGTCATCGTGGAACAGATGAAAACCAACCAGGATTACCAGGCTATTACCGAAGCGCTCAATACCCGGGAAGAAAAACGACAGCATCCCCTGTTTAACGTCGTGTCTCAGGAACTTCTGGCAATTAAGGCCTCGGACCCCAATATTTCTCTGGCTTATATCGGCGTCACAAAATCCAATGATGTGATTTCTTCCACCGTCGATTTTGATCCGAGACCCGACTATGATCTGAATAAACGACTTTGGTATATTGAAACCTTAACATCCCGGGGTGTGACGGTTACTAATCCCTATATTGATATTGTCACTGAAGAAATGGTCGTGTCCATCACTACCCCGATCCTTAAAAATAACGACGTTATCGGTGCCATGGGTATTGACTTACAGGTCTCCGATATTTCCAAGCTGATGGATACTTACAAGGTCGGCCAGAACGGCTATACCCTTTAGATTAATAAAGATGGCAGTATTTTTTACCATCCTCAGGATCTCAAATTTTATTCTGCGGATGGCCCCAAACCTTTTTCCTATCTTGACAATTATGTCGACGAAATCACCTCTGGAAAAAGCGGCGTGATTGAATGTCATCAGGGAAACAATGCCAAATACATTGCCTACGTTCCTACCCGGTCTTCCAACTGGACGGTGGCAACCGTGATACCCCGATCAGAAGTCCTGGCCCCGCTGAATCAGTTTATCGTTAGTTTGCTCTTTATTTCGCTGCTTCTGCTTTTTTTGATTGCTTTGTTTATCAGACAGATGACCCGGCTTATTTCAGAACCGATTGTGACCATTTCCGACTCGGTTGAAACCTTCAGCCAGGGTGATCAGGAAATCAATCTACCGGACAGTTTATATCGCCGGGAGGATGAGATTGGCATTTTATCCTGAGGTCTTAAGATGATGAGCCGCCGGATTACGGAGTATATCGAAGCGGTCCAGACCAACAATATTGCCCTAAATAAAGAAATTGATAAACGTCAGGGCGTTCAATCCCAGTTGGAAATGATTCTGGAATTACTGTCCGGCACCGACGAAGGGATCTTTATCCTGAATAATGAGTTTTTCTGCATCTACAATAATGCGGCCTTTTCCAGAATTATCGGTATTCCAGAAGAAGCAATCCCGACTCTAAACTTGTCAGAGAACAATATTCTTATCAATGCACCACTGGTGGACAGCCTGCAAATGAATCCGATCTGGTCCGGTGAAATCGAATATAGCCTGACTAAAGAAGAGATCCTCTTTCTTTTCCTGCGCATCAGTAAGGTAAAAAATGGCGAGGATGATTACTATATCGGTAATATCACCAATCTCACAGCCCATAAACAAATTGAAAAAGATATTTACTATCTGAAATATTTTGACAATCTGACCAAACTGAACAATAAGGTGTTTCTGGATGAATCAGGAATAAATCTCATCAGTGGTGACACTGATAATGTTGGCAATCACGCCCTAATCCTGATCAATATCGATAATTTCAGAATCATCAATGAGGCCAAAGGTTTTGATTTCGGCAACAAGGTCCTGATTGCTCTGGGCAATCGTCTTAAAACCTTAATCAGTGATCAGGATGTGTTAGCCCGTCTGGGCAATGACGAGTTTGGCATCCTGAAAGCGCATGTTGCTTCCAATGAAAATTTGTATGAATATATCCTGGGCTTAAGCAAGGCCTTGGAAAAACAGATTGCCATCAATGACGAAGAACTCATTGTTGACGTCAGCATGGGTATCAGTCTCTATCCCAATGATGCCAACCACTATCCCAAACTGTTAAAAACGGCCGCTTCAGCCCTTAATAACGTAAAAGCTAATAAGGGCCGCCGTTTTGAATTCTATGACAAAGAAATTAACACCCTCTCGATTCAAAAATACGAGCTCCAGAATAAACTGCGCAATGCCCTGAGCAACCAGGAGTTTGTGCTTCACTACCAGCCGCAGATGAATATGGCCACCAATCAGATCGTTGGCCTGGAGGCATTGATCCGCTGGAACAGCGCCAATGGCATGGTTCCCCCAGCAAGCTTTATTGCCATTGCCGAAGAATCAAATCTGATTATTCCGCTTGGCGAATGGGTGCTGGAAAACGCCTGTGAATTTGGAAAAAAACTGGCCACCTTGGGTTATCAAACGCCGATTGCCGTTAACCTGTCGATGCTTCAGTTTAAGTCACCTTATATTGGCGATCTGCTCCAATCGATCCTGACTAAAACCAACCTCCCGCCGGAACTGCTGGAACTGGAAATCACCGAGGGTATCCTCATGGATAACGAGGATGAATGTGAATCCATCCTTAGCCAGTTCCATGCGATGGGGATTCAGATATCGATCGACGATTTTGGAACCGGCTACTCCTCCTTGAGTTACTTGAAAAAATTTGCCGTCGATAAGATTAAAATCGACCGCTCCTTTATAAAAGGCATTCCCCATTACGACAACGGCACCATTGCCAAGGTCATCATTGAACTGGCCGGCAATTTCAATCTCCAGGTCATTGCCGAAGGGGTGGAAACCCCAGAACAAATTGACTTTTTACTCAAAAACAATTGTCACATTGCCCAGGGCTTTTACTACGCCAAACCGCTTGATGAGGACGAACTGCTAGCTTTTATGGAAAAATCAAAAAGGGATAATGGCTAAGCCATATCCCTTTTTTGTTTAAACCCGATCGCTTCAATTATGGTGGTGTTATTAAAAACAATTCATTAAAAGATAAATCGCTGAGCCAGGGTTTCCGGATGATCGGTGGTCATCGCTTCGCTCATGATGCAAACCCCTTTGGCGCCAGCCATCAAGGCGATTTTGTAATTGACTTCGCTAATGCCACCGATAGCAAAAACTGGGATGGTGACACCATCGCATACTTCTTTTAAAAAACGGAGTCCCCGCGCCGGCAGATTTTTCTTGCACTCGGTGGGAAAAATATGACCGGCGATTAAATAATCGGCTCCCAATGCTTGCGCTTCGCGGGCCTGTTCGACTGTGTGAACCGATACCCCCACCCGGTCGAATTTTTTTAGCATTTCACCATGTCTTCTCATCTCATCAATGGATACCTGAACAGCGCCCACATTTAACCGCTGTGCTGTCGCAATATCCTGATTGATAATCAGGTTTACCTGGTGTCGTTCACAAATTTCTTTTACTTTTATAGCCAGTTCTTGATAATCTGTTTCACTTAATTCTTTTTCTCTTAGCATAATGGCATAAGGCTTCCCGCTGGCAATTTTATCGATGCGATTTTCAAAATCGTCTGTGCATAATTTCTGGTTCGTTATACAAATGAGCATATTCGGCTCCTTCCTTTTCTTATTCTTAGTCTATCATATTTGGGGAAAAAGAAAACCGCCAATTTAATCGATTTATACCCGAATATAGTCGGTATAAACCGGCTGGAGCCCGCGATTTAAAATCATCTGATGAACCTCGCTGACGCTTCGGGGATCGGAAATTTCAAACTGTTCATCACCTTTTTCTTCCTCTTCATGGCCGCCCACCCCGACACGAACGCCAGCGGAAATTTTTGTCGCCACCATCCCAATCACATGATCACGAAATCCGGCCCGTTCCCGGGTTGAAATCGTGATCCCCGCAAAGGGCATCAGCAAGCGGTAAGCCAACATCACCTGCAGCAGTTGTTGCTCATGAACATCATTGGGATTGTTGTCGGCATTGTTAATAAAGGGTCTGAGCCGTGGGGTAGAAAAGCCGATTTCGGCATGGGGGTATTTCTGCACAATAAAAGCAGCATGCAACCCGGTCGCAAAGGCGTCTTTTCTAAAATCATCCAACCCCAGCAGCGCCCCAAAAGAGACCCCGCGCATGCCCCCCATCAAAGCCCGCTCCTGGGCATCAAATCGATAGGGAAAGACCCGCTTGGAACCGCTTAAATGAACCTGTTCATACTTGCCAAGATTATAGGTTTCCTGATAGACTGAGACAAAATCGGCGCCGCATTTTTTTAGATCGGCATACTCATCAACATTCAGAGGATAAATTTCTATCCCCACGGTAGAAAAATATTTTGTTGCCATCTTAATCCCTTCACCAATATAGTCAACTCCGGAATGATGGCGGGATTCGCCCGTTAAAATCAGAATTTCTTTTAAGCCCGTTTTGGCAATGGCTTTTAATTCTTCTTCCATTTCAGCCAGGCTAAGCTTTCCCCGACGGATTTTATTTTTGCAATTAAATCCACAGTATACACAGTTATTTTCACAATAATTGGCAATATAGAGCGGCGTAAACAGACCGATGCTGTTACCAAAATGCTTTCTGGTTTCAAGAATAGCTTTTTTTGCCATTTCTTCTAAATAAGGTGTCGCGGCTGGTGATAATAAGGCTCCATAGTCTTCTATTGATAAATGATCTTTTTTTAGCGCCTGTTTTACATCCCTGGATGTAACCTTTAAATAGTCATAGTTATCCACATTTTTTAGGACCTTATCCAGAATCTCCGAAGTGATTCTCTCCATACCCGGTTGATATGCCATCGGATCTGTTCGTTTTTTTTCCATCTTAGTCCTCCAAAAATCCCGTTAAGGGACTGGATGCTTCCCCCTGAGTTAAGACTCGGCCCAGCCCGGCCAGATAGGCATTTCGGCCTGATTCAATGGCCTGACCAAAGGCTCTGGCCATCAGCGGAATATTTTTAGCCGTTGCTACCGCGGTATTGCACATCACTGCATCGACCCCCATTTCCATCGCTTCGCAAGCCTGAGATGGCCGCCCGATGCCGGCATCGACAATAATTGGAACTGCGATTTCACTCACTAGAATCTCGATAAAATCACGGGTGCAAAGGCCCTTGTTGCTGCCAATGGGAGAAGCCAGAGGCATGACTGCCGCCGCCCCGGCACTGACTAAATCCCGTGCCACATTTAAATCCGGGTACATATAGGGCATTACCACAAAGCCGTCTCTCGCCAGGATCTCCGTCGCTTTAATGGTTTCATAGTTATCAGGAAACAAATACTTGGAATCCCTAATAACTTCCACCTTGACAAAATTCCCGCAATCAATTTCCCGGGCCAGCCGGGCGATTTTTACCGCTTCTTCAGCCGTTCTGGCCCCAGAGGTATTGGGCAGCAGGGTAATATGCCTGGGAATATAATCCAGAATATTTTCTTCGCCACCCAGATTTGCCCGCCGCAGCGCCAGAGTCACCATTTCTGCGCCACCATTCTCAACCACCGCCTTCACAATTTCCAGTGAAAACTTGCCGGAACCCAGAATAAACCGGGAATTAAAGTTGTGTCCACCAATTACTAATTGACCTGTCATTTTTTTCTCCTTTGTGACCTTATTGCCACTAACCCCATTGTTTCTACAGTCGTTACCGATCTTTCCGTTTCTTAGTTTAGCTCAACCCCCGCCCACAAAGCGAACCACTTCCAGGGTATCCTCATTACAAAGTATTACCGCATCATAGGTCGGTTTCGGGACGATTTCGCCGTTTCTTGCCACCGCCAGGGTGGCGACATCAAACTGATTATCAACTAAAAACTGCAACAGATTTTGATTGCTATCCAGGCTCATCTCTTTTCCATTAACTCTCATTTTTTTCTCCTTCACTGTTTTTAAACGCAAAAAAAGCACAAAACGCGATTACACCCTTTCGGTGGTGCACCCCATTTTGTACTTCTATTAAACTCTTAATATTCTGATTTTATTACATCACATCGCTAAAGTCAAGCCCCGTTTAAAGCGGTGTTCTCCTAACTTCTGGTGTAGGCATTAAAAGACGCCATTTTACTCTTATCTTCTTCAATTTCCAGGATTTCTTTTTTTAAGGCTTCAAGTCGCTCCGTCAGAGCGCCGACTTCCGCTTCATCAACGAAGCGATTCGTCACTTCTTTTTTTATCCCCAATGCCAAAAGCTGATCATCCTTTTCCTCATATTCTTTTCGAAGCATTTCCAGATTGGCTTCACAGCTGATCAGTTCTTTTTTTATCATCCGCATCACACGCATATCATCATAGTTTTTTAAGATTGTATCCATTTGGGTTCCTTGCCTTTCTGAAATAGTATATTTTTAGTTTATCACAGTTGCCCATGTAAATAATTATGCGAAGTCTAAAAATTTTTGCCAATCGTGATTTATATCAAATTTTTACATTTATTTACATTTTTTTACATAAATTGCCCTTATTTTTAAGATGAATCATGATTAAATGGGGTATAATAATGTAAATAACTGAAAATTAATTGGAGGAACAAACATGAACGAAGAATTATTAGAATTGATTAAAAATAAAAAGGGCTTCATCTGTGATATGGATGGTGTAATTTACCATGGTAACAGACTTTTACCAGGGGTAAAGGAATTTGTGGATTGGCTTTATGCTACCGATAAAAATTTTCTCTTCCTGACGAATTCCAGCGAACGTTCACCCATTGAACTAAAGGAAAAACTGGCCCGGTTGGGTCTGGAAATTGATGAGAGCCATTTTTACACCAGTGCTCTGGCAACCGCAAAATTTTTAAAGGATCAATCGCCAGGCTGTTCGGCCTATGTGATTGGTGAAGCAGGATTGGTTAATGCTCTTTATGACGTCCAGATTACGATGAATGATGTGGACCCGGATTATGTCGTTTTTGGCGAAACCCGTTCTTATAATTATGACTCGGTGCTAAAAGCCGTAAAACTGATTCAAAAAGGTGCCAAACTGATTGCCACCAATTCAGATTTAACTGGCCCCACCGAAGACGGTATTGTTCCTGCCTGTCGAGCCTTTGTGGCACCGATTGAGCTGGCTACCGGCAAGGAAGCCTATTACATCGGTAAACCCAACCCACTAATGATGCGTACCGGGATCAAGCGTCTGGGTGTTCACAGTGATGATGCCTTAATTATTGGCGATCGCATGGACACCGATATCATTGCTGGTATCGAATCTGGCCTCACCACCTTCTTAGTTCTCAGTGGTGTGTCCACTCGGGAAACCGTTGATGATTTTCCCTACCGCCCCAATTATATCCTCACCGGTATTGATGAGATTGTTGATGGACTGGGACTTCAATAGAAAAGGAATAGAAAATCAATGAGACGTCATTTTAGACGCCTCTTTTTTTATACCTCATTTTCACACCTCAAACGGAATCACCGATGCCAGTAAATCCCTGGCATACTGGTTCTTGGCCATCGCCAATTCGCCGCTTTGCAGCTCTTCGACAATCTTTCCCTGATACAAAAAAAGTATCTTATTGCACAGATGAGATACTGCCTGCAGATCATGGGCAACAAAGAGATAGGTGATGTTCATCTCGACCCGCAACTGATGAAGTAATTTAAGGATCTGCGATTGCACCGAAACGTCCAGAGAGCTGATTGCTTCATCCAGCACAATAAACCGGGGATTGGTAGCAATCGCTCTGGCGATACACACCCGCTGAAGCTGACCGCCGCTAAGTTCATGGGGGTAACGGTTTTTAACCGCTTGCTCCAACCCCACCTTTGCCAACAGTCTTTCAATGTGCCGATCCAAATCATTAACTTCACCGCTGGCATAAAGGGGTTCGGCAATCGCTTCCGCCGCGGTATAGCGGGGATTTACCGAAGCGGTGTAATCCTGGAACACTACCGACATTTTCCCCTTATTGTTCTTAATCCATTGGTTTGCCGGTAATCCTTCAAATAAAATACTGCCTTTATTCGGCTTCTCCAGACCCATGATCAGCCGGGCCAGGGTGCTTTTTCCGCTGCCACTTTCACCAATTAGCCCGACGCAGGCCCCCGCTTCAATGGTCATGTTCACCCCGTTTAAAATCTTTACCCGGGAGCCGCCAAAATTGACCCCCACCTTTAGATAACTTTTTTCCAAATCCTTTATTTCTATCAGCTTAGCCATTGTGGTCTCCTTTTCTCATCGCCTTTTTAAACGACTCGGTCAGTTCCAGCCGGGTGTCAATGAGATATTTGGTATAGGCATGCTGGGGATTTCTAAAAATATCACCGGCATCGCCATATTCCACCGCAGCCCCATCCTTCATCACCAGCAGCCGATCCGACAGATGTTTAACCACCCCCAGATCATGCGAAATAAAGATCAGGGCGGTTCCCATTTTTTGCCGGATCATTTTAAACTCCTCCACCACCTGTCCCTGATTAATCGAATCCAGGGCGGTGGTCGGTTCATCTGCGATAATCAGATCGGGTTCCATTGCTAGGGCAGTGGCAATCATACACCGCTGCAGCATCCCTCCGGAGAGCTGATGGGGGTATTTTTTAACCACCTGTTCCGGATCATAAATATTCATCAGACCGAGGGCTTCTTTGGCCAGTGTTAGGCTTTGTTTCCTGGTGAGATTTTTATTCTCGACAAAGGTTTCGGCCATCTGATCACCGATTTTTGCAATCGGATCAAAGGCTGACATGGCATCCTGAAGGATCATTGCGATCTGTTTGCCGCGGATCTTTCGCATCGTATTTTCATCCTCTTGCAACAGATCCCTTTCGCTGTCCTGAGACTTAAAGACAGCGGCGCCCTGACTTTTGAGCCAGGGATTGGTAATTCCCAGCAAGGCTCTGGTAATCATCGATTTACCACTGCCACTCTCACCGACAATCCCCAGACAACTGTTTTCTACCACAGAAAAGCTGACATCATGGATGATTTCATCCTGATCCCGTAAATCGGTAACGCTGAGATTTTTTACATCCAGTAATACCCTCATTGGGTCACCGCCTTTTTCCGGGCAAACAGGGAATCAAGCAAAGAATATCGCTTTGTACTAAATCCCTTATTGATTTTGGGATTTAGGGCCTCCTGAATACTGTCGCCGAGAAAATTAAAGGCGGCCACCACCAGAAAAATGGCCATCCCCAGTGCCAGCATCTGGCCGGGATTGGTCGTCATGACATTTTTAGCTTCATTGAGCATCATCCCCCATTCGGCTGTCGGCGGCTGAACCCCCAGACCCAAAAAGGAAAGCGCCGAAATATTTAGAATAATCGCCGCTGTATCCAAGGTGGCCAGCACCGCAATATCACCAATAGCGCCAACTAACAGGTGTTTTCTGACAATGTGCCAATTTGAGCAACCGGCGACCTTGGCAAAGCGGATATAGTTGCTATCCATAAACGAAATGACAATCGAGCGAATCATCCGCACATACCAGGCCCATTTGGCAATCACCGTTGCCAGAACGATATTGGTGATCCCCGTTCCCAAAATCCCCACAATCGCAAGAATCAGCACCTCACTGGGGAAGGATAACATGATATCACAGATCCGCATAATCACATCATCAACCGTTCCTCTGAAATAGCCGGCAATGACCCCCAGGACAGTACCAATCAGAATGGTGACAATCATCGTCAGCACCGAAACGAGGATCGTCACCCGGCCGCCATATAAAATCCGGGAATAAACATCCCGGCCCAATTGATCCGTGCCAAATAAATGGGCCAGCGATGGGCCCTGAAACTTATCAATGATGTTCTGAGCGGTAGGGTCATAGGGCGCTACCAAGGGTGCCAGAACAGCCAGACCAATCACCAGTAAGAGAAAAAAACTAACCCCCATCGCTAGGCGGTCCTTTCTGAACCGATTCCAAAATCCTGCCATCTCACGTCTCCCTTCTTCTCGGATCAATCCAAACGGATCCCAGATCTACCAGTAAATTACAAAATACGAATAACACCGCCATGATCAGCACATAGGCCTGAATCATCGGAAAATCCCGATTGAAAATTGCTGTCACACAGAGCCGGCCGATTCCCGGCCAAGCAAAGATGTTTTCAATCACGACGGTCCCGGCAATCAGCTTGGGAATCGACATCCCCAGGGCTGTTAAGGAGGTTTGCAGGGAATTTTTAAAGACATGTTTCATTATCGTCTGTTCCTTTAAACCCCGTACCCGACCATAAAGCACATAATTCTCCCGCTTGTTCTGAATCATGTTGTTCCGAATCAACCGGACATAGGTGGCAATATATCCCAGTGACAAGGTCACCGCCGGTAGAATCACCGAAGCCGGAGACGTCATCCCACTGGTCGGCAGCCATTTAAGCTTCACGGCAAAAAGCCACATCAGCAGAATGCCCGCCCAGAAGCCCGGAATCGCCGTTCCCACAAAAACAATCCCCCGCATCGTTTTATCCGTGATGCTATTCTCTTTCACAGCACATAACACCCCGGCTGCCACCGAGATAATAACGATGATCAACAGCGAAACACTGGCCAGATAAAGAGTCGGCGGCAATGCCTTGGCGATTTCTTCACCGACTGGTTTGTTATTGGCATAGCTGTTACCAAAATCACCCTGAAGGGCATTGCTAAGCCAAGTCAGATAGCGGGTCATAAAAGGGTCATCGAGTCCTAATTGCTCCCGCATCTGGGCAATATTCTCTGCGGTCGGGGTGACCTCATTGACCCGAATGGCGACTTCGGCCGGATCACTGGGGCTTAAATTAATTAATATAAAGGCAAAAAAGGAGATTCCGATTAAAATCGGAATCATCCACAGGAGCCTTTTGACAATGTAATGCTTCATGGTCTTACTCCCCTTTATTTTTCCAGTTTGTTATTCATAACTACTTGGAAAAGTACATTTTTTCAAATGGTATTTCATATTGAGAATCGTTAAAGGTTACCCCATTTAAACCATCGATGGCCACCGCTTTGGTTTTTGAGTAAGAAATCGGTATATACACATACTGGTCATTAATATAGGTTAGCACCTCTTTGTACATCTCGGCCCGTTTGGTGTCGTCAGCTTCAATCATGATCTTGGTAATGGTTTCATCCAGCCACTGTTTCTTTTCCAGTCCAACCTGAGCCTGATAATCGCCATGGGCGGGAATTCGCCACGATGAAACATAAGATTGGGGATCGTAGGGGGTTCCCCATGACAAAGAATATTGAAGATCAAAGTCGCCGGTTTTCTGACGATCCAGGAAGGCCTGTTTTTCTTCTCCAAGAATATTCATCTTGATGCCAACGGCGGCCAGATCGGCTTGAATCGAGGCGGCAATAGTACCTTCCTGGGCATTTTTGGAATTATAGGAAAGGGTGATTTCACATTTTTGGCCATCTTTTTCGCGAACCCCATCAGTTCCCAGCTTCCAGCCGGCTTCATCTAATAATTGTTTAGCCTTTTCCTGATTATAAGAAATCGTTTTTAAATCAATGTTACAATAGGGGACCTCTTTTGATAACAGCGTATCCGCCTGATCTTCAGATCCGTTTAAAATTCCCTGAATGATATTTTCCTTATTGACCGCATATTCAATCGCTTCCCGAACTTTAATATCTTTGGTAATCGGTGAATTACTATTGATGAGAATCGCTCTGGACGCTATCGGTTCACTGATATAGGTTTTGTAGGCGCCTTCATCTTCCAGTTTTTTATACGAATCCAGATCAACCTGATCACCATCTGCTCCGAAGAGTAAATCTACTTCGCCGTTCTGAAGGGCTAATAAAATTGTCTGAGGATCTGGCATGACCTTCCAGTTAACGGTTTTTATCTTCGTTTTTTCGCCCCAATAATTTTCATTCTGGGTAAAGGTAGCGTACTGGTTATCAACATGCTCGGATAAAACCCAGGGACCGGTGCCAATATAACCACTCACGCCTTCTTCGGTGGTGCCATTAACAAAACAATTGGGTGAAATGAATCGGAACGGCCGGGTCAGACCCAACTCCACCAGGGTGGGGTAATAGGGTTGCTTTAATACCAATTTGTAAGTGTGCTCATCGACTACCACATTTTCCTTGATCTCATTGACCATATCCAGCCAGGCATGCCGTTCCAGATTTCCGACGATGGCATCCATATTCAGTTTGACTGCCTCGGCATTAAAGGCCGCACCATCCGTAAAGGTAACTCCTTTTCGCAAATGGAAGGTATATTCCAGTCCATCCGCAGAAATTTCCCAACTTTCCGCCAGTGCCGGCTTCACTTCGCCGTCTTCATTTTTCGTGAGACCTTCAAAAACCATGTTTTGAGCTGACATCTCACCCGAATACAGATGCGGGTTAATGTCCCGGATATCCTTGGTACAGGCATAATTTAATGCTTCTTTAGTGGAAACATCAGAGTTTGCCGAGGTGCTGCTACATCCTGCAAAAATACCGGTACACAGCACCGCGGCGACAAGTACCGCTAAACCTTTTTTTAACTTCATTTTCTTTTCTCCTCTAAACTACTTGTTTTATTTGATCAACTTCCAGTTTCATGCCATTGTCTTTTGTAGCAAAGAACCTGAGCTTTATCACAACATTAAAGATTTGTATTTTTGAGGAATTTTTTCCATAAAAAAACCCCACCATCTCAGAAAAGATAGTGAGGTTGCAAAAAAAGCCTGCTAAAAAAAACACCTCCTCTATCACACGTAGAGATTGAGTAATTAAAGCAGGCAGGTCTTCTGGCTAAAGCGTCAACATTACCTCCTGCCTTCCCATATCATGGTGGCATTCCTGGAGGAACTCTTCTCATACAGCGGCGGGACCGCGTGGGATTTTCACCCATCTTCCCTTTTCACCGACCTGTAATACATTGGATTACTGCCGGCACCTGTTTTATTAATATTCAATTTAATTATAAGCCGGTGTTTTAATAAAAAATAATCAAAACACTAAAAAACAGAAACAATCACTTGTCTTTCATTGTTTCTGTTTGTCATTTTAACACGTTTAATCTGCTTTCGCAATCTTTTTAAACCGATATGATATTCTTTTTAAGAATACCTTTATATGCCAGAGAAGTTTACCTATAAGATTGACTCAATGAGTTTTTTAGTATAATCCTGTTGAGGATTTATGATAATCTCATCCGGCGTTCCTTCTTCCACCACATGACCATGATGCATCACCAGAACCCGATCACAGACTTCCTGGACCAGGGCCAGGTCATGACAGATCATGAGTTGTGACATTCCCAACTCTTTTTTTAATTGCGTCAGCAGTTTCATAATTTGGGCTTGAACCGTCACATCAAGGGCGCTGGTTGCTTCGTCACAGATCAGTAGTTGGGGTTTGATGGCAATGGCTCTGGCAATGGAAGCCCGCTGACATTCCCCGCCACTGACCTGATGGGGATAGCGGTCGGCAAATTCAGGGCCTAATTCACAGATGTTGAGATATTTAATGGCTCTCACCCGGGCTTCCTCACGACTGATCCCTTGATTGATCATACTCTCCATGATGCCATCTCCCAGTTTAATCCGGGGATTAAAAGAATCCACTGGCATCTGAAAAACCATTTGAATGTCCCGATAGACCTCCCGCTGGGCTTTCCCGCTCAGACCAATAATGTCTTTTCCACCCAGTCGAATTTCGCCTTTATCAGCCGCTTCCAGACCGGTAATCATTTTTGCCACGGTGCTTTTCCCGCTACCGCTTTCCCCAACCAGAGCCAGACATTCCCCTTTGCAAAGATGAAAGCTGACATCATCAACTGCATGAATGCTTATTTTTCCCTTATGATAGGTTTTACTTAAGTTGCTAACTGCTAAAAGCTCACTCATCTTTCACCTTCTCCGAATTCTTGGGACGGCCTGAATCAACGCTCTGGTGTATGCCTCCTGGGGATCATCGATGACATCCCGGGTATCTCCATACTCCACCAGACGACCTTGACACATCACCGCTACCTTATCGGCCATGTAAGAAACCACCCCAATATTATGCGTGACAATGGCAATTCCGGTTCCAAATTCATCCCGTAGCGCCATCATCTCTTTGACAACCTGAGCCTGAACCGTCACATCCAGAGCCGAGGTGGGCTCATCGGCAAAGAGCAGATCGGGCTCCAGAATCATCGCCATCACAATCCCCACCCGCTGATTCATACCGCCCGATAACTCAAAGGGATAACTGTTTAAAATACGCTCACTATCTTTGAGATTAATCTTGTTAAACAGGGTATCCGCCCGCCTCCTCACCTCTTGACGGTCCTTAAAACCATGTTGTTCCATGGTTTCATAAAGCTGCTCACCGATCGTTCTTATCGGGCACAAGGCACTGCCGCAGTTTTGAAAAATCATGCCCATTTCCGGTCCCCGCATGGTTCTGAGCGCTTCAGCATCGAGGTCAATCACGTTCTGGCCTTTGTAAAAAATGTCGCCACGATTAACCCGGCCGGCGCAGTCCAATAAGCCCATCGTCGCCCTGATCAGGGTGCTTTTTCCGCTTCCCGATTCGCCCACTATCCCCAGAATCTCGCCCTGCTTCATCTTCAGGTTAACACCGGTGACCATCGGCTGTCCGTCATAGGAAATTTCTACATTTTGAAGTTCTAATAATGGTTGCTGCATCGTTTTATCCTTTTGATCGGAATTTTTTTCTCGGAGTTTTTTATGCTCAATTTTTTATGCTCGCATTTTTTATTCAGTGATATCCAAATCGGCGGTAATTTCGTAGTAATCGGATGGGTGGGCAGTAAAACCAGTCACTCCTTTTTTCATAACGAAGGACATTTTTAAATGCGATGCATAAATATAGGCGTTATCATTTAAAATCTGTTGTGCAATTCGAGTGGCTAAATCACTGCGTTTTTCGACCTCAAATTCATTTCGCAGCTCAGCAACCAGGGTTTCAACCGTATCATTATGGTAATGGCCGCGGTTGTAATCAGAATTGTCAACAACATGGGTGGTGAAATAGTATTGTGGGTCTCCGGTTGGTGCGGTTACAAAGGCATTGGCAAAAACATCATAGTCACCGGCTTTTAAGAAATCCTTATAGCTGTCAGTCGCATTGACTAAAACGTCGATTCCGACTTGCTTATAGGTTGCCTGAACCGATTCTGCCAGTAGCGGCAATTCCTGTCGGGAGGTATAGGTCAGCCATTTAATCGAAAGTTTCTGACCATCCTTTTCCCGGATACCATCGCCATCGGAATCAACCCAGCCAGCTGCATCCAGAACTTTCTTGGCCCCTTCGATATCATAGCTGGCGTCCTTAACTGCATCACCACCAAAGGTGAAGTTAGCTGGGAATGGCCCAACCGCCGGTGTTCCGTTTCCATATAGTAACACTGAAGTAAAGCCATCTTTATCGATACTCATGGCCATCGCTTGACGAACAGCATCATCCTTAATCACGGCTGAATTATAATTCAAAGCCGCCTGGTAAACTCTTGAAGTATTGGTTGAGCTAATGGTATAGTCATCGTTATTCTGAAACAATTCCAGGCTGGCATAAGGCAGACCCTGCGCCGCATCAATTTCGCCGCTTTGAAGAGCCATCGTCAGGGTATCGCCATCGGTGATACTCTTGACATTGACAGTACCAACCTTTGGTTTTCCACCCCAGTAATCCATATTGGCTACCAGATTAATTTCCGTATCGGTGATTGTTTTTGCCACATAGGGACCCGTTCCGACCACGTTTTTATCAGCAGTAACGCCGGCTTCCATATCGATAATACATCCATAAGGGTCACACAGGTAGTTGACCAATGCCGGAGACTTGATTGCAGTTGTGATCGTAATGCTTTGACCATCAGCGCTAATGGATTTGATTTGCAAGTCTTTGGGCGCTCGATCATGAACAGCGATCAGATTATCCAGACAGGCTTTAACCGCTTCGCCTGTCATTTTCTTGCCATTCGAAAAGGTTACATCGTCTCTTAAATTAATTTTTACCGTAACATCGTCCAGCTGCTCAAAATCGGTAGCCAGCCAGGGTTCCAGTTCCATCTTTTCATTGAATTTAAACAGCGTTTCACCGACACCATAACGCAGTGTCGACCAGCCGATATATGATTCATGGGGGTTCATTCCCACATTCGAATTACCCACACTGTAGGCCACCGTTCCGTAATTAAAGACCTTTTCTTCCGCACTTTTGGTGCTGCCGGCGGTTCCACAACCGGACAACATCCCGGCAACCAAAACACCGGTTAACATTAAGGTTAATACCTTGCTCTTCATTTTCATTTTTTCCTCCAATTCAATTTCGCTTTTTTTGATTTGGGATCCATCACATCTCTGAACGTATCCCCCAGTAAGTTAAATAACATTACCGCTATAAAAATAGCACAACCTGGTGCTAGAATTACCCAGGGCGCTGTTTGTAGCATACTCCGCCCGTCACTCATCATTGAACCCCACTCAGCAATCGGCGGCATGGCGCCAAGCCCTAAAAAGGATAAACCAGCCAGCTCCATCATCATGGTGCCAATATCCAGGGTCGCAGTGACCAGAATTGGGCCGGTGATATTTGGTAATATATGTTTAAAGACAATCTTTGTCGGTCGCGAACCACTGAGCTTTGCCGCAGCTATATAGGGCATATTTTTAATGCCTAAAACCTGTCCCCTGGCCAGCCTGGCAAACTTTGGCCAGGAAATACAAGCCAGTGCCACCACCGCATTGATGATCCCACCGCCTAATACGCCGGCCACCGCAATGGCAAAAACCATCCCGGGAAAGGCCAGAAATATATCAGACACCCGCATAATGAAGGAATCCACTTTTCCACCCTTATAGCCACAAAACAACCCCACCAGAGTTCCGACAACCATGACGATGCCAACCAGTAGCAAGGCGGAGTAAATGGTAGTTTGCCCCCCCATAATTACCCGGGATAACATATCCCGGCCATAGCGGTCAGTTCCCAGCAGATGTTTCGAACTCGGAGACTGCAGTGCAATGTTCAGATCCTGTCCATAGGGATCGTAAGGTACAATCTTTGGCGCAAAGGCGGCAATTAGCAAAAGCAGCAGAGTCAAGGTCAGAAAAATATAAAATTTTACCATGGTTCGGTCTTTTTTCTGATGGTGAACACGCTCCGAAGCAGAACGGATAGTTGTTACATCCATGGCTCAGGCCTCCTGTTCCAGTCGAATTCGGGGGTCCAGATAATGATAGAGAATATCGGTTGCCAAATTGATCCCGACATAAATAAGCGCCATCCAAATTACATAAGCCTGAATCATCGGGTAGTCGCGCATCATAATCGAATCCACAGCCAGTTTACCGACCCCATCCCACATGAAAATGGATTCAATAATGGCGGTACCGCCGAGCAGTGACCCGATCGATAGTGCTAACAGCGTAATGATCGTCAGCATCGCGGCTTTCAGCACACTTGCATAAAGTACCACCGGCTCCCTTATCCCTCTTGCCCGGGCCCCCATCACATAGTCTTTGTTTAATTCTTCCAGAACCGTTGTCCGCACCTGCCTAGTATACTTAGAAGACATCGCTATTGCCAGGGTTAGGGTTGGTAAAACAATACTCTTCCAGCCGCCACTTCCCATCACTGGGAACAACTTGATTTTTAGGGCAAAAAAATAAATGAGCAACAGTGAAACAAAAAAACCGGGCAGAGAATTTCCGATAAAACTAAAAAAACGTATCAGATAATCCGTAAATCGATTGTGGCGGACTGCCGACACAATCCCCAAGGGGATGGAAATCAAAACAGTGAGAACAATCGAAGTCAGAGTCAGAAGCATGGTTGCCGGCAGTTTTGACACAAAGGTTTCAAAAACCGGTTTGTTTGAAATATAAGAAACACCCATATTTCCGCTGATTACCCCACCTAACCAGGATGTATATTGAACTATAAAAGGCTGATCCAATCCCAGCTCTTCCCGCTTTTGTGCTTTTATTGCTTCGGAAACCCCGCCGCTGGCATTATCATATAAGGCATCCACCGCATCACCGGCGGCTGTCTGCATCAGGGTAAATGACAGCAAGGTGATCCCCAGAATAATCGGAATCAGCTGCAATAATCGTTTGCCAATATATTTTTTCATTTTTTGTTATACCTTTCTTGCATAGCTCATTCGCTTGTTAATATTTTATCATCAAAAAAATAGCCTTACAACCTCTCCAGGGGGTTCCTCGGCCATTCCAAGTTAGCATCCTTTCGCATTCCCGCCCACTTTTAACTAAAATTATTTTTTCAATTTCTCACTGATAAAGGTGATGAATTGCTGACCCCAATCACTGAGATCTTCGCTTTTCCGTCGCACATAGCCAAACATCACCACATTCTCTTTTTCATAGAGGGGAATTCCATTGAGCTTTTTTTCATCAACCTGATCGGTGATATAGCCACTGCTGATATTGGCCAGATCGGTGGTCTGCAGAAGCTGCTGCATCACACAATCGCTGTTCGTAATAACGACACTTTCCAAAGTGGGCATATCTTTGCCCTGAGAATTGGTTATTCTCCAGTAATTGTTGAGGTCAAATTCATCCTCATAGCACTGAACCAGTTTCAGTTTTTTTAATTCATCTTCAGCAATTTCCTGTTCCCTATAAAGCGGATGCAATTGTCCCAGATAAAGCACCACCTGAGTTTTTTTAAGTTCTACAAATTCCAGGTGGTTTCTGCCCAACGCGTATTGGAAGGCGGTATTCTGATTATGCATGACATAGACAAAACCAAGTTCATCCTGATAACTGGCCACCCGTTTGATGATTTCTTCCACCGAAGCGGAATAGAGTTGAAAATGAAGCCGTTCCACATGAAATTGATTATAAAAATCCGCAAATATTTTTGCCATCCAGGCACTGGGGTTACTGGATATCTGTAGGGTCTCAATCCGATCGACCTGAGAAAATGAGGTTAACATTTCGATATTTTCAATGGCCTTGCAGGCATACTCATAAACATGCTTTCCCCGGGTAGAAAGAAGAATTCCACGGCTTTTTCGCAAAAACAGATCAAAGCCCAAATGGTCTTCCAGTGCTTTAATCGCCTTACTGACGTTAGGTTGAGTGGTGTATAATATCTCTGCGGCTTTACTAAAAGAACCGACGTCGGCACTGACAACAAAATACTTTAATTGCTTTAATTCAACCATATCACAAACCTTTTTAAATCGATTATCTTTCATCTGAACTAAACTTCTCTTTCTGATGGCTGTTTAAATTGATGTCTCGCATCTTTATCTTTTATCCGGCGGAAATCGGTTGTACTTTTATTACCAACCACGGCAAACCGATCTTATCTTTAAGATTTAATTTTACCATAGGTTATCATGGGACCGTCTTTTAAAATACATAAAGAGCTAACCTGATAAAGAACCACTCCGTCAAATCTGGCTACGCAGCTTTCCAGGGTCTTGCCAAAGTAGTCTTTGATTACCCCTAATTCTTCGCCTTTTTTGACCTTCTCCCCGACTTTTTTCCGGGGATACCAACACCCTGTAACACAAGCATTTTCGTAGACGACATCATCTACATCAACCGACTCCGTTGCAACTGCTTTTACTTCTCCGTCAAGGACCGCTAAATACCGCAGTACATTTTTTACATCTGCTTTATACAGCGATACTTCCGCTTCTGACCATCTAGCCTCGCCGCCGCGTTCGATTAAAATACTGGGAATACCGCAGGAACCTGCATAATTGTAGGCACCACCAGTGGTGATAAAGGACTTGACCATATAGGGAACATTGACTTTTTGAGCCATAGCCTTAGATTGTTTCACCACCTCCGGCGCTGCTGCGCCCAGATAATAAACATAAGGGGTCAGCATTTCATATCCATCCCCGGCATGGAGGTCGATGTAAAAATCTGTCTGGCTTAGAAATTCAGTTACCAGAAAGTGACAAATCTTATCACCCACGGTTCCACTGGGATTTCCAGGAAAAAGTCGGTTCAGGTTTTTCCCGTCCTCGGCTACTGCACTCATGGTTCTATTTTCAAACCCGCTGATATTCACCGGATGAATGAGAATCAGACACCCGGTAATCTCATCCTCAATAAGTTCTTCGGCTAATTGGATCGCCGTTTCAATCCCGGTGTATTCGGCATTATGAATTCCCCCGGTTATTAATACGGTTTTCCCCGCTCTTTTTCCATTGATCAGAGTTACCGGAAGTTTGATTACCGTTTCCGGAACCGAAACATAACCGCTCACCTTTTCCCCTGCTTCCGCCACCAGATTTCCAACCTTTATCGTCATATCTTTCTCCTTACTTTTTATCTTTTACCAATTATTTGATAAACCGATCAATTGCTTTATTGAGTTCTTCGATGGCCTGATGGTCACCCTCTTTAACGGCCGTAACAATACAGTTTTCAATATGGTCCTGAAGGATTATTTTCCCGGTATTGTTAATGGCTGCCTTTACTGCCGATAATTGAATCAACACCTCTGAACAATCCCTCCCTGATACCACCATTTTTCGCACCGATTCCAAATGACCGATGGCCTTTGATAAACGGTTTACAATAGCTTTTGAATGGGTATGCGGGTGTTTTTGTTCAAAATGATTCGTCGTTTTCATTTCATGGACATTATCGATTCCATGGCTATGATTCATAACCCCGCTCATGCCTGACTCCTTAAACTTTTAGTTTATCGTGAAACAAAAAAAATCATGACGAAATAAATCGATCTTCTGATCGAATTAAGCCTTCATGACCTCATTAATTATTTTTATATTTTCTCACACTCGATTGTTTCTGTCAATTTAAACATTCGTTGTTTGCTGCTATTTCAAATCGCTTAATTGATCAGCTATTACTTTGTCTCAGATACTCTAACCGATCTAATTAGCACGTTGAGTTCTTCACTGTTTTTTCTTTTGCTATCGAATACCCCTGATTTTTAAAGGCTTGCTCCAGCTCAACAAACTTAAAATGCTGTTTGAGTATCTCATCAATGAGTCTAAAACAACGATCACCAATATCCATCATACCAATAATATAGAGATTTTCTGGTATAAAGTTATTACTTTTTTTTGTTATGTTTTTCTCCATTTTTCGCATCCTGTTCCTTTTTTTAAATAAAAGTAGCAGATCGGCCATATTTTTAGTTAAGTTATCACGATTTATTTCATCGATGATAAAAAAATAATCGTTTCGATGGTCTTCGGAGGCCTTTTTACAAAACCCCATAAACCCGCATTGTTCAATCAATAAATTACTATTTTGATCCTTGTCACTATCGTCGGGATTTTTTTTTAAAACTTTATTCACTTCATCCTGTTCCAGATCAACATACAAAATACGCTCTTCTTCTTTTTCTTTTAATAACACATAAGCCAGTTTTTTAGCCATAAAGCTTTTACACACTGTTCCTCTTAGCATGATACTTTTTTCTTCTTTTAGAACTCTAATTATTTCCTTATATTTTTCCAGATCCAAAAAAGTCTCAGCCAGAAATGTTTCTTCTGAGTATGCTTCGCACTTTCTTTTTGCCATTTCCCGGAGGCCCCAAACCTCGCTGGAAAATGATTTTCGATAAAATAAATCCTCTCCATTAACAAAAGATTTAGAATCACTGCTGAATTTTTGTAATGTAAAACGGATCTCTGCTCGCCAATTTGGGTTTTTCTTCAGATTTTTTATTTTTTTTCTTTTGCGGATTTCTTCCTGAATATAAGATAGATGCGCTTCTCCATTCAATTGTCTTAAAACATCGACAATTTCATCAACATATAAAACTTCTTTCATAAAGCGTTTCTTCCAATAGGGCTCTTTCATAAACCGTTTAATATCCTGAGGTTCATCATAAAAGGTAAACGCAATCAAATCTCGGGTCATCCAATTTTTAGGATTAAGCTTAATTTTCCAGATACTTCTAATAAAGGTAAAGAAGTACCACTCTTTTCGTTCTTCAACCGGGGTCCAGTTGACAGCAAGTCTTTTACCATCATAATAGTTTCTAGTTACAGTGCCAATAGCCTTAATTTCCATCACCGAAACAATTTTTCCATTGGCATCGAAAGGAATCCTTTCTTTTTTATTGTGGGTAGTTTTTAATGCAATGCGATCTCCTGCTTTTATCTCATTGATCAGATTTACGGATTGGTCAGAATAATGATTTTCCCAAAAACCTTCTTTGATAAACGTCAATGTTTGAGCCTTTCTGCTTTTAGGAGATACACTTACGAACCAGCTTGGTCTGTTATCCATCTCTTCTCCTTTGTCATTTTCAGTGTCTCAATCTTAGTTTTTATTAAAAAAGTGAGGTAGAATTCTCTTCGGAGAATAACTACCTCACTGGCTTATTATTTTATGGTTGATTGATTAAAAAATCCACGATTCTATTTTTCAGCAGAAATCATAAACATCGGGGTGGATGCATAATTGACTTGCTCCTCTTTATCCCAGACCAACTCGCCAATTCCCTGCTCAACCATCACCTTTTTAAAACCGGTATTAATCAGCACTGCCGCGTCCCATTGGGGTCTCATGGTTCGGCTCAGTGGCAGATTTTTGGCAATTTCTTCCATCGCAGTAGTATCTGTACGAACATAGTGATCATTGACCCCTTCTACCTCTGAATTAACGCGATCTTTAAAATACGCCTCTCTTTTTTCTTCATCATAAAGATGTAAATACCAATTGGCGTCAAAGTTTAACATTTTCCCACCAGGAGCCAGTACCCGGTGCCACTCACGATAGGCATCATCCGGCCGTTCCAGGTTCCAGGTCAGGTTTCGGGTTATAATCAGATCAAAACAACTGTCTTCAAAATTTAATTGATGGGCATCCATCTGCATAAACTTAATCTGGTTCCGGTAATTTTGGGCATTGCGTTTTGCCTTATGGAGCATCGCATCCGTATAGTCCACCGCCGTCACATCGTAGCCGCAGGAGGCCATGGTAATGGCAAAAAAGCCCGGGCCGGTGCCGATATCCAAAACCCGCAACTTTCGGCCAATCACGGCTGGCTTATGACGATTAATCAACTCTTTCCAAACATCCATTTTATAACTATTGAGCTCCGCTACATTAACCTCGGAATAACCTTCTGAGCGTTTATCCCAATAATTCTCCACTTTTTCAAGAATATTTTCCATCATTTGTCTCTCCTTTTCGCACCTAAAAAAATAAAAAAAGCCACAAAGAAATAAGCCGATCTTCTGATCGAATTAAGTCTTCATGACTTTCTTGTATATACTTGTATTTAATTAGTGCTATTTTCTCATAATCTCACTATTCTGTCAAGCGTTATTCTGCAACCATGGAAAATCATATTATTAGTCTATCAAATTTCAATCTCTTACCTATTCGAAGCTTTTTAAATTAGATTTCTAGTTTTGCCATCGACAAGCGCTTAAACTCACCCATCCAATCTCCCTTCCAATAGTAAATAGCCATACAGAGCGCTGTGGAAGCCCAGGTAATCGGGTAGGTCATGGCAATTCCCTGAATCCCCTGAACCGAGGCCATTAATAAAAATAACAGTACCGTCCTCAGCACACAAATATTGGTGAGAATAATAGCCATCGGCGGCACTGACTTTCCTGCCCCGCGAATGGTTCCTCCCAATACCTCCAGGATCAGGTAAATCCAATAAAAAGGAAAGGTAATGCTAATAATCTGCAGGCCATAATCCAACACGGAAGGATCACTATTAATCACCCCAAAGGCCTGCCTGCCAAAGAATAACACAAAGGTGCTCATCACCGCAGTAACGCCAATACCCATCATTAAACAGACCCTGGTGCCTTTTTTGACCCGGTCATAATTCTTTGCGCCAATATTCTGGCTGGTAAAGGTGGTTATCGCCTGACCGATAGCAAGAATCGGCAGATAAATTAGCAGTTCAACCTTAAAATATGCCGTGAACGCAGTAATAGCATCCACACCAAGACTATTAACATGGTATTGAACAAAGACATTGGACAAGGTAATGACCAGAGCTTGAAAGCCGGTGGGAACACCAATTTTAAGGATTTTGTAAAAATGTACTTTGGCTATTTTTATTTTTTTAAGTTCTAATTTATAGTCACGATCAACATGCATCAGGTAATGTAAAACCAGTAGTGCCGCAACCGTTTGTGAAAATAGGGTGGCATAAGCCGCGCCGACAACCCCAAATTTAAAGATCACGATAAACACCCCATCCATAATAACATTGACAATTCCGCCAAACAGTTGGATGTACATCGGTGTTTTTGAATTTCCCAGTGCTCTGATAATCCCAGAACCCATATTATAGGTGACCACCGAGATAATACTGATAAAATAAACCCGAATATAGGCTACCGCTAAACCCATAATCTCATCCGGGGTGTTAATTAGTTTAAGAAAATACGGTGCTCCGATCAAACCAATAAGCATAATAATAATGCCACAGATAAAACCCAGGCCAATGGCCGTATGAACCACACTTTTTAATTCTTTCTTATCACCGGTTCCAAAAACATAGGATGCCACGACACTGGAACCCACTGACATTCCTGAAAAAAAGCCCACCAGACAGGTTACAAACAAAGCGCTGGCACCAACAGCCGCCGCTGCTTCTTTTCCTAAAAAATTACCGACATAGATTAAATCAACGGTATTATAAAGTTGCTGAATAAAACTCGTTCCCAACAAAGGCAATGCGAAAAACAACAATTTTTTCCATATGACCCCTTCTGTTAAACTGTTATTTTTCATTTACTTTTTCTCCTCTATCTTTAACAAATCAATTCTTACTATCACTAAAAAAACTGCTTCTTAAAACCACTAAATAGTACCCTACAAGTTATCTTTAATCCTCGACAACCATGACAGAGGCGATTAGTTTTTTGGTATAAGCAGCCTTGGGATGATCAATGACATCACGCGTTTCTCCTATTTCAACCAGCTCCCCTTTGTATAAAACACCAGTACGATCACAGATACTGCTTACGAGTGCCAGATCATGAGAAATAAGAAGAATGGCCATATCCATTTTTTCTTTTAAGTGCACTAACAAATCAACAATCTGCGCTTGGGCTGACACATCCAGTGCGCTTGTCGCTTCATCACAAATTAACAGCTTTGGGTGAACGGCAATGGCCCTGGCAATGGCTGCGCGCTGACATTCACCCCCACTTAATTCATGGGGATAACGGCCGGCGTATTCTTCTTTCAAATCGACCATTTTAAACAGCGCTTCTAGATCCAGTTTATTCTGACTGCATCGTAAATTACAAAAGCTTTCTCTAATCGACTGTTCTATCCGCATTCGTCCATTAAAAGATGCCTTGGGATCCTGAAAAACCATTTGGACATCCTGGTATACTTTAAGTAGATCCTTCCCCTTCAGGTGTGTGATCTCCCGTCCACTTAGAAAAATCTCACCTTCATTGGGATTTTCCAGTCGGGTAATCAGTTTTGCTACCGAGCTTTTGCCGCTGCCACTTTCGCCAACAAAACCAAAAATTTCGCCCTGATTAATATAAAAACTGAGTTGCCTAAGTGCGCTTATTTCAAATTTTGCCTTTTTATAACACTTGCTTATATTTTTGAGCTCAAGAACCGGTTTTTTATTCATCTTTATTAAACTCCACAGCCATGCTGACAACTCGTCCAATGATTTTCGGCAACCTTAAACAAATCCTGATTTTTTGTTCTACACGCCTCACAGCCATGGATGCAACGACCGGCAAAACCACAGCCGCATTTAACTTCATTAAACGTCGGCGGTCGTCCTTTTAATCCCACCGGTCGTTTGCCATCCAGCCTGGGGATGGCTTCTAAGAGAGCTCGGGTATAGGGATGGCGATGATTTCTGATTACTTCTGCTTTTTCCCCATATTCAACTATCCGTCCGGCGTACATAACCGCAATTTTATCAGCCATTTTTGAAACAACCCCCATATTGTGGGTAATGATCACAATTGATGTGCCAAAGCGCTCCCGCAGCCCCATCATCTCATCCACTACCTGAGCTTGAATCGTTACATCCAGAGCACTGGTTGGTTCATCTGCCAACAAAAGTTTTGGCTCCATAATCATTGCCAGAGCAATGGCAATCCGCTGATTCATGCCCCCGCTTAATTCATAGGGATAACTGTTTAAAACGCGTTCGCCATCCTTTAGATTCAGTTTATCCAGAAGACTTAATATCCGTTCCCCAGCTTCTTTTTTATCGATTTTAACATGACTCTGCATGGTTTCAATGAATTGTTTTTTTATCCGTCTGAGCGGGTTTAGAGACGAACCGGGATTCTGAAAAATAACGCCCATCTGCGAACCGCGGAAGGCTCTTTTTTCCTCATTGGATAAATTTCTCATATCCTTTCCCTGAAAATAAATATTTCCCTGTTGAATAGTCACACCCGTATCGGATAATTGCATAATGGCTTTTAAGAGCGTACTTTTGCCGCTGCCGCTTTCTCCGACGATGCCAAGGATTTCACCTTTTTCTACCGAAAACTCGGCATTTTTAATGATCTCTATCTTGCCATAGCCAACATCAAGATTCTTTACTTCCAAAAGACTGTTCATCCTGATTCCTCTCGTTTTTTGGTATCCTTATCTTTTGTCCGGACATTAAAACATCTGCGCTCGAATTCGTTTATGAGACACTAATCCGAGCACAGTCAAACCTCCTGGATTGCTTTTTTAGTTCATATCCATTTCCGCATTCATCTGATAATAATCGGTTGGATGTGGTTTTAAACCGGTAATATTGGCATCCATATACATTGCCATATTGACAAAACCAATATTGTCAAAAGCAAACTCATCTAAAGCCTTTTGTTGCACCTCGATGGCCAATTGAGCCCGCTTATCACTGTCGAATTCAGCTTTTAATTCGGTTAACAATTGATCTGTCTCAGCATTGTAGTAATGTCCAAAATTCGTCACACCAGCGGTTCCCAATGTACCACTTAAGAACGCCTGCGGATCGCCTACAGCGGTAGTTACAATACTGTAAATGCCAATATCAAATTCACCGGCTTTAAAAAAGTCCGAATTATCATGAACCGTTACTTCTCCCCCGATGCCAATGGCTTTTAGTTCCGACTGAAGCTCGGTCACAATGGCTTCATTTTTTAATCGTTTATAGGTAACAATGCTCACGCTTAGCGGTTTTCCGTCTTTTTCAACAATCCCATCACCATCGGTGTCAATATAACCGGCCGCACTAAGTACTTTTTTTGCTTCTTCCACGTTAAAGATTGCTCCTTTTAAATGGCTGCCGCCGTAGGCCAGATCGTTTGGAAACGCTCCCACTGCCGGTGTAATTGATCCATCAAAAAGGAAATCTGCCATGCCCTCTTTATCAATGGCCATCGATATCGCTTGACGCACAGCCTGATCGGCTACCGTCTGAAGATTGTAATACAAGAAATAAGCCCGGGAGGTTGATACTTCTTCAATTTTAAAATCGTTATTTGATTCAAAGGTTTCCCGACTGTCGGAGGTTAAATTCATTGCCACATCAACCTCTCCTGATTGAAGGGCCATCGCCATCGTATCCGTATCCGTTACAAATTTGACCTGAACCGTATCAATTTTTGGTGTGCCATCCCAATAATTTTTGTTCGCCGTTAAATCGATCGTCGTTTTTTCAACGAAATCTGCGACCACATAGGGACCGGTTCCAATCGGTGCCTTATCAAGATCTGCGGTTTTATCCAGATCAATAATCGACGTATAAGGATCACACAATTCATTAATCAGGGTAGGAAACGGACTGGCCGTTGTGATTGTTATAACATTGCCCGCCACAACATAAGCGGCTTCGCCAAATGCAGCGGCTCGTTTATTGGTACTGCCAACCCGTTTTAAGTTGTTTACAACCATCTCGGCGGTTAACGGGTCGCCGTTAGAAAAGGTGACCTTATCCTTAATGGTAATTTTCCAGGTATTGGTATCCACATTTTCATAAGACTCCGCCAACCACGGCTCTGGTACCAGCTCCATGTCCAATTTAAAGAGGGTCTCTGAAATAGCATAACGGACAGTAAACCAACCCTGCCAATCGACAGCCGGATCAAGCGAGCTCACCGCCTGTGTCTCACCCCAAACCAGATGTTTTTCTCCCGAGCTTCCGGTTTCACTGTTTCCACACCCTGCTAAAACAGCAACCATTAATATCAATGACAACAACATGATCAATACTTTTCTTTTCATATTCACTCCTTTTTATTTTTATTTAAAACCAGTAGCTGGTTTTAGATCGTTTGTTGTTTGGGTTCTAATAAATCCCGAACTGTATCACCGAGAAGATTAAAAATCATCACCGCTACCAACATAACTACCCCTGGGTAGAGAATAATCCAAGGGGCCGTCTGCATCAGACTACGGCCTTCATTGATCATTGAGCCCCACTCGGCCTGGGGAATCTGCACGCCGATTCCTAGAAAGGACAATCCGGCGATGCCCATCATCATTCCACCAATTTGCAGGGTTGCCGTAACAATTAAGGGTCCTGAAATATTCGGTAACATATGCCGCCACATGATCCGGGAATGACTGTTTCCGGAAATCCTGGCGGCTTGAATATAAACCTCAGACTTTACTACCATGACACTGCCCCGGGCTAATCGTGCATACTGGGTCCAGCCGGTCACCGCCAGGGCAATCATGGCATTGATCAGACCACCACCTAAAATACCCGCTACCGCAATGGCCAGAATCATATCCGGAAAAGCCAACAATATATCAACCACACCCATCAGTGCCCGGTCAACCTTTCCGCCATAATATCCGCAAACCACCCCATAGGCCGTTCCAAAGATAAAGGTCCCCATTACTAATGCCAGGGAAGCAAAGATGGAAACCTTGGCACCCATTAACACTCTTGAAAAAACACATCGGCCATAACTATCGGTACCAAAAGGATATTCTGACGAGGGCGGTTGCTTCGCCAATTTTAAATCGGTTAAATTTGGATCATGGGGACACAGCCAGGGTGCTACTAGACTTAAAACGATTAGAATCAGGACAACACCGAAAAGAAAATACAAACGTTTGTGAACGGCATCCATTGGCAGTTTTATTTTTTTCATTTTAGGTTTCCCACCCTTCTTTAACCCGCGGATCTAAAAGATGATAGGATAAATCGGTTAATAAATTAACCACAACATAGATAATTGCCATCCACACCACAAAGCCCTGAATCACGGGATAATCGCGGGCGCCAATGGCATCAACGACCATTTTTCCCAACCCCCGCCAGACAAAGATGGTTTCCACCACTGCTGCGCCGCCTAAAAGCGACCCAATCGATAGACCAATCAGGGTTACTACCGTGATCATTGAATTTCTTAATACATTTTTATACAGGATAACATTTTCCTGAATCCCCCGGGAGCGGGCTCCCATCACGTAATCTTTATTTAGTTCTTCCAGAACGGCAGCGCGAATCTGACGAATATATTTTGAAATCATCACCGTCGATAGTGCAATGGTGGGCAAAATCAAGCCTCGAATCGATCCTGTTGCTAACACTGGCAACCAGTTTAATTGCATGGCAAAAACATAAATCAGAACCAATGCCAGAAAAAAGTTGGGAATTGAGGTGCCCACAAAGGTAAAAAAACGAATGCTATAATCAACCCATTGATTTTGCCGGATAGCTGCTAAAATCCCCAGCGGAATGGCAATTAAAAGCGTTAAGAGCATCGAACTGACGGCCAGAATAATGGTTGAGGGCATTGCCGTTACTATTTTTTGACTAACTGGTACATTATCAACATAAGAGACCCCCATATCACCTGTTAAAAGATTTAAAAGCCAGCTCAGGTATTGTTCCAGAAAGGGTTTGTTTAATCCCATCTCTTCTCTTGTTTCATCAAGGATCTCCTGGCTGACTGCGGTTCCCTGAGCTGAGAGTTTCATTTCAGCGGGGTCACTAGGCGCAAGATACATTAATGCAAAGGTGATAAAACTAACACCAAGCAGTATTGGAATTAACTGCACGAACCGCTTCCTAATATATTTTCCCACGCATTCACTCCTTGATTTTTATTTTGTTAGTATATTCTAACTCTATACATCATGTCAATTGATTTTTCCTTGAGCCCATAAAAAAACTCACTATCCATAAAAGACAGTGAGTTTGTATTTTTCACAGCACAAAATCATCCTCTATCTTCCGTAGAGTATTAAGACAATAAACAGGCAGGTCTTCTGGCTCAAGTTTCAATACATCACATCCTGCCTATTTGTGGCATTTCTGGTGTGACTTTTCTCTTACAGCGGCGGGACCGCGTGGGATTTACACCCAACTTCCCTTTTCACCAGCTTATCAATTTTTAATGACAGCTGACACCTGGTTAATATTTAATTATTTTTGGGTAATATATATCAGAACAAAACAAATGTCAAGACTCTGTTTTAACTTACACCTCTGCTGTCATTCTGAAAAGCTAGGTAAACAACTAAAATTTTTGTAAAAAAAACCACGAAAATTAATAAACTTAACCTTCATGGCCTTTCTATTGATCTTAAATCAATATTTGTTATCCTCTAGTTTTTAGATCCAACCTAAATAAATTATACGTTAAATTATTATTAATTGTCAATTCTATTTTTTTAATATCTCAATCAACTGGTCAATGGTACTTTGTAAATTAATCCCGGTTAAAAAAGCGCGGCCATTAATCACCGGAATATCAATGTCCCCTTCCAGTTGACAGGTACAGACAATCGCATCGGGATGTAATTCTTGATACTTTTTAAAGGCATCTACCGCTTTGGCTTGAACAGTTTGACAGGCAATCCCATTTTCCAGCGCAATCTGTTCAATCTTTTTGGCAACTACAGTCGAGGTTGCCAGGGCAGTTCCACACGCAACTAAAACAAGTTTCATCGTTAATTCCCTCTTTCAATAATTAGAATTTTAGAATTTATCCCTTGATGATTTTTTTGAACTGTCCTAAATTTTCTTTCATATCGCCTTTAAATAAGCAGGATCCGGAAACAATGACATTGGCCCCAGCTTCCACTACTTCTTTTAGGGTGTTAAAATTAATTCCCCCATCAACCTGAAGATCAATATTTCGATTACCAATCATTTGGCGACAGGCGCTTATTTTTTCGGTGCTTTCTGGAATATAGCTTTGTCCGCCAAAACCGGGATAGACACACATAATCAGGATCATGCTAATGTGATCAAGATACGGCTTTATCACCTCCAGAGAAGTATCCGGAGAAACCACCAGTCCGGGTCTGACTCCTTTTTTTACAATGGCGTCAATACAGTCCTTAATCTCCCCATCCGACTCCACATGAACGGTAATGATATCCGCTCCGGCATCAGCAAACCGATCGATATATTTTAGCGGCTCGCTAATCATGAGGTGAACATCAAAGGGGATCTTTATGGTCTTTCGCAGGCTCGCCACCTGATCCGGACCGATGGTAATATTGGGCACAAAATGTCCATCCATAATATCCACATGGAGATAATCGGCGCCATTTTTTTCAACTTCTTTTAGATCCCGTTCCAGATTAGAAAAATCTGCACTGAGCATCGAGGGTGCTATTTTAATATTCATTGATATCTACTTTCCTTTTGAAATGCTGTAACCGGATTATAAAAAGGTCTTAATAAGATTGTAAATGATTTGCGGCTCTTTTGCATCTTTTATTTTTTGTAACATTTTTTCATTTTGAATAATGGTAATGATCGTCTGTAAGATCTTTAGTTGTTTTTCAGGATTATTAATGGCCAGTAAAAAAATTATCTGGACCGAAATACTTTCCCTGGGATTCCCCATGCCAGCAAAAACAATGGTGTTTTTTAACGTCACAATGGAGATACTTTCTTTTAATACATATTTCGCTTCAGTATGGGGCAACGCCACCCCTATTTTTGTGGGTAAGCCGGTCGGAAAGGTTCTTTCTCTTTCCACGACCGCTTCAACAAAATCTTCAGTAACACACCCCTGCGAAAGCAGCGGTGTGGCTGCTAACGCAATGGCATCAAACTGATCCTTGACCGTACAATTGACTTGAATGCGATCGATATGGATTAACGAGTCCATTATTGTTTTTCAGTGGTATCAACGAGTGTCATCTGATTTTCGCCGTCATCGTCGTCGAGATCATCCACTGGATCCTCCTTATAAACTTTAGAAATGGTGGCAATGGATTCTTCCGGTTTTAATTTCATCAGACGAACACCCTGGGTATTGCGGCCAACGGCGGTAATATCATTACCGCCAAGCTTAATGACAACGCCCTGATTATTGATCATCATAATTTCGCCATCCCGGCTGATCACGCAGAAACCAACCAATTGACCGGTTTTTTTGGTGACTTTATAGGTTTGCACCCCTTTGCCGCCACGTTTTTGGGGACGATACAGATCAGAGGCACTGAGTTTACCATAGCCATTTTCACTGACGCAAAGGACGAAGAGTTCTTTTTTAACAATATCCATCCCAACAACCACATCATCTGCCCGCAGATCAATCCCCCGGACACCAATTGATGTTCGGCTGATCGGTCTTACTTCTTCGGAGCTAAAGCGGATTGCATAACCACATTGGGTTCCCATGACAATTTCTTCATCCTGAACAACCAACCGGACATTGATCAGCTCATCACCTTCTCTTAAATTAATGGCGATAATACCATTTTTACGGGAGGTATCATACTCGGTTAAATCGGTTTTCTTGATAATTCCCTGTTTAGTTGCCATAATCAGGCATTTATCGGCGGTGAATTCTTTGACCGGAATCATGGTTGCAATCTGTTCCCCTGCTTCGAGTGGCAACAGATTGACAATCGCCGTTCCTCTGGCCGTACGTCCACCTTCGGGAATTTCAAAGGCTTTTAAGCGATAGACCTTACCCAGATTAGTAAAGAACATCAAATAGTGATGGGTGGTGGTGGTAAAGAGGTGTTCAACAAAGTCATTTTCGCGGGTGCTAAGTGCAGTAATGCCTTTGCCACCCCGTTTTTGTGACCGGTAATTATCAGCGGTAATGCGCTTCACATAACCAATATGGGTCATCGTGATGACGACTTCTTCTTCTTCGATTAAATCTTCAATTTCAAAGTCTTCGACATCAATATCAAAGTTCGTGCGACGTTTGTCGCCATATTTTTCTTTAATTTCGATTAATTCTTCTTTGATAATATTAAGAACCAGTTGACCATCACCTAAAATTGCTTTTAATTTGGCAATGGTGATCATCAGTTCTTTGTATTCTTCTTCGATCTTTTCCCGTTCCAGACCGGTTAAACGCTGGAGTCGCATGTCCAGAATCGCCTGGGCCTGAATTTCTGAGAGGCTAAACCGTAAAACTAACTGTTCCTTGGCGACTTTGCCATCGGCAGCCGCCCGGATTAATTTAATGACTTCATCAATATGATCCAGAGCAATTTTTAAACCTTCTAAAATATGGGCTCTGGCTTCCGCTTTTTTAAGATCAAAAATGGTTCGTCTGGTAATAATTTCTTTTTGATGTTCAATATAGTGAAAAAGAATTTCTTTTAAATTAAGCACCTTGGGTTCATTATTGACTAAAGCCAGCATGATCACCCCAAAGGTTTCCTGGAGCTGGGTATGCTTATATAACTGATTTAAAATAATCGTTTCGTTGGCATCCCGTTTTAAATCAATGATGATCGACATTCCTTTTTTCAGGTCGGACTCATCTCTTAAATCCGAGATTCCTTCAATTTTTTTCTCTTTTACCAGCTCAGCAATTTTTTCAACCAGCTTGGATTTATTAACCATGTAGGGGATTTCAGTGATAACAATCTGCTTCTTCCCTTTTTTGGTGGTGACCACATCAACCTTACCACGAACCTTAATTCGTCCTCGGCCGGTACGATAGGCACTTTTAATGCCAGATTTACCTAAGACAATACCAGCGGTTGGGAAATCTGGTCCTTTGACATGCTTCATCAACTCATCAATGGTAATCTCCGGATCATCAATAAAGGCGATGGTACCATCAATGATTTCGCCCAGATTATGGGGCGGAATATTGGTGGCCATCCCGACGGCAATCCCGGAGGACCCATTTACTAAAAGATTAGGATATTTTGATGGCAAAACCGATGGTTCAGTTTCTGACTCATCAAAGTTAGGAACAAAGTCGACGGTTTCTTTATTAATATCCCGTAGCAGCTCAGCGGCTATTTTGCCCATCTTTGCTTCGGTATAACGCATCGCTGCGGCGCTGTCGCCATCGACTGAACCAAAGTTACCCTGACCATTAACAATCAGATAACGAATCGACCATTCCTGAGCCATTCGCACCATCGCATCATAAACCGATGAATCGCCATGAGGGTGGTACTTACCTAAAACATCCCCGACGATACGGGCTGACTTACGAAAGGTTTTATCCGGAGTTAAGCCCAGTTGGCTCATGGCATAAATAATCCGGCGATGAACCGGTTTTAAGCCATCCCGAACATCCGGTAAGGCTCGACCTATGATGACACTCATGGCATAGTCAATATAGGAAGTTTTCATTTCTTCTTCAATATTAATCGATTTTATCCGATCAAATTCAATTATTTCTTGCATTTAACGTTACTCCTTCTTGACTAGATGTCCAAATTCTTAACTTTTTTAGCATTCCGTTCGATGAACTCTTTACGCGGTTGAACCTTGTCGCCCATCAGAATGGTGAAGATTTCATCGGCATAGGAGGCTTCCTCAATATTAACCTGAAGCAAGGTTCTAACGCCAGGATCCATGGTCGTTTCCCAGAGTTGATGGGCATCCATTTCCCCAAGACCTTTGTATCGCTGCAGACTGATGCGGGAACGATCATCCACACCTTCTAATTTTTTCTCCAGATCCCGATCGGTATAGGCATAATCAACCTGTTTTCCCCGGGTGATTTTATAAAGTGGGGGCTGCGCAATATAGACATATCCGGCTTCGATCAGACCTGGCATATAGCGGTAAAAGAAGGTGAGTAATAAAGTCCTGATGTGGGCACCATCGACATCGGCATCGGTCATAATAATAATCTTATGATAACGGGCTTTTTCGACATTAAATTCTTCTCCGACCCCGGTACCAAAGGCAATAATCATCGATTTTAAGGAGTCGGTGGTTAAAATCCGATCCAAGCGGGCTTTCTCAACATTTAAAATCTTACCACGCAGAGGTAGAATCGCCTGGGTTTTGGAGTCACGGCCCGATTTGGCCGAACCACCCGCCGAGTCCCCTTCGACGATATAAATTTCTGACAGAGCAGGATCTTTTTCCCGGCAGTCCGCTAGTTTTCCGGGTAGTGCAGTGGAATCTAAGGCACTTTTTCGGCGTGTAAATTCACGGGCTTTTTTAGCGGCTTCACGGGCTCTGGCGGCCGATAAGGTTTTTTCAATAATGTTTTTAGCGATACTGGGATTTTCTTCCATTAAGGCTGATAGTTGATCACCGACAATGGTTTCAACAATTCCCTTCACTTCGGTGTTTCCCAGTTTTGATTTCGTTTGACCTTCAAACTGGGGATCGAGCAGCTTGATACTGACAATCGCCGTTAAACCTTCGCGCGCATCTTCACCGGTCAGATTCTTATCATTCCCCTTTAAAAAGCCATTTTTACGGGCATAGGTATTAACCGTTCGGGTCAGGGCACTCTTAAATCCATTAAGATGAGTTCCCCCTTCCGGGGTATTGATGTTATTGGCATAGGAAAAAATATTCTCCGAATAACCGGTGGTATATTGAAAGGCGATTTCCAGAGCATAATCGTCCTGTTCTTTTTCAAAATAAGTAATCTTATCATACAGCGGATCTTTATTGCGGTTCATGTACTCCACATAAGAATGAATCCCGCCGGTGTAATGATAGGTTTCTTTCTTTTTAGGTGATTCTTTTTCATTCGTCAGATTAATTGAAACCCCCTTGTTAAGGAAAGCCAGTTCTCTTAAACGATGCTCAAGGATATCAAAATCATAGTCCGTTTCTTCAAAAATGTCTTTATCGGGTTTAAAATAAATGGTCGTACCAGTGCGGTTGGTGGTACCGGTGACGGTCAAGTCACAGGTTGGCTTGCCTTTTTCATAGCTTTGAAAAAAGATCTGGCCCTTTTGTTTGACTTCAACGGTTAATTTTTCGGATAAAGCGTTAACTACTGAGACCCCAACCCCATGAAGACCGCCGGATACCTTATAGCCACCGCCACCAAATTTACCACCGGCATGAAGAACCGTTAAGGCCAATTCAACCCCGGTTTTTCCCTGGGCATGGTTCATCCCGGTGGGAATCCCCCGACCATCATCGACAACGGTAATCGAGTCGTCCTGATGAATGGTGACACTGATGTTTTTACAATAGCCGGCCAGGGCTTCATCAATACTATTATCCACCACCTCATAAACTAAATGGTGTAAACCCCGGGACCCGGTGCTGCCGATATACATCCCCGGTCTTTTTTGAACAGCTTCCAATCCTTCAAGGACCTGGATCTGATCAGCGGTATAATTATCTACTTTATTTTCTGGCATAGTTTCCTCCTGATTTTCATGGTTCATTAATGATTACCTTCCCCTTTACAATCTCAATGACGTGTCGGTTTTCTTTAAAACTTTCGCCATCGTTTAAGATATCTTCTGTACAGGTGATAAAGGATTGGGTTTTATTTAAAAGCGAGAGAATGCTTTTTCGGCGATGCTCATCCAATTCAGAAAAGATATCGTCTAAAAGGACCACCGGATATTCGCCGGTGTTGTCATAGTATATCTCTATTTGGGATAATTTTAGTGAAATCGCGGCGGAACGCTGCTGACCCTGGGATCCATAGCGTCTGGCATCCTTCCCATTAATTTGAATGATCATGTCGTCCACATGGGGTCCATAAATGGTTGCGCCCCGTGAAATTTCTTCCTCCCGGCTGGATTCTAAACGTTTTTTGTATAAACTTTTTATTTCGTTCAGTTCTTCTAGCGAATCGATAATATTATTCAGATAGGATAATGAAAGCGTTTCTTTTCCAAGACTGAGTATTTGATGCAGATTATTTGCTTCCCGGTTAAGCCGATGCAGATACCGAATCCGGTGATTCATCAGCCGAACCCCGGTTTGAATAAGCTGTTCATCCCAAACATCCAGAGTTGTAATCAGACTGGGTTCGTAATGAATATTTTTAAGCAGGGAATTTCTCTGATTCAGTATTTTTTCATAATCTCTTAAAATATAATGATACTCCGGCCGAAAGCCCGATATTTCCTGATTTAAAAACCGCCGTCTTTTATCAGGTCCTTCTTTGACTATTTTCAAATCATCCGGTTCAAAAAGGATGGTATTAAAAATCCCATTGATCTTATCTCTTTTTTTTACCTTTCCATCCAACAAAAACTGCCGTTTTCCCTGATAACTTTTAGCCGAAAGGGTATGTTTGACGCCATCGCTAAACACCTGGGCGGCCATAAAAAAATCATCATGATCCCATTGGGCAAGTTCTGCCACATTTGAAGCACGATGACTGTAACCTCGGGATAAAAAAAACATAGCTTCAATAAGATTTGTTTTTCCCTGGGCATTTTCGCCCATGATAATATTAATTCCTTTTTGAGGTGTGATGGATTCATTTTCATAATTACGATAATGAATGAGTTTTAACTCTTCGATAAACATGGTTTCCCGATCCCTTTAACTTGCAGGGTATCATAATCCTTGATTTCCACCAGATCACCATCTCTTATTTTTTTATTTCGCTGGGTACACAACTCCCCGTTCACATAAATTAAACCATCTAAAATCATCAATTTTACATCGCTGCCATTTCCGACAATGCCGGCATATTTGATGAGCTGATCAATTTTTATGAACTCTGTGTTAATTTCAACTATTTGCATATTTTTCCCCGCTCATTATATTTTTGGCAAAAATGAAAGAGAATTGCACGAATCCCCTTTATTTATGCCAAAATTGATTAAATTTTCATATATTTATCTTCTAACCTAAGTATTATAACATAAAAAATAAAAATAGTCTAAAAAATCAACACATCATTTCTATAATTATGATTTTTTAAACTATTTTTAATTCGATTTAAATCCCTTTTTAAATTACGATCTTAACCATAAATTTTTAATTTTCTTCGGCAATTCGCACCGGAAGGATTAAATAAATAAATTCATTACCTTCGATAGGAAGCAAAACCCCCGGTCCAACCGAAGTTGTCATATCAATCATCAGTTCTTCCTCTTCAATTACCCGTAAGGCTTCGATTAAAAATTTGGAGTTAAAGGCTATTTTTATAGATTCGCCATGGTTCTCAATCGGGATCACTTCAAAAACATCCCCAATTTCCGCATTGGAGGTTAAAATCAGCTGGTCCTGATTAAAATCCATTTTGATTAAGTTATTTTTTCCTTCGCGGGCTAACAGTGCCGCCCGTTCACTGCTTTCTAACAGCAACCGCCGATTGACCTTAACCTGAGTGGCTTTTTCGCCAGGGATGATCTGTTTATAATTAATAAAATCCCCTTCCAGTAGTCGGGAGGTGAACTGAATCGTGTCCATTTCAAAAAAGATTTGATTTTTTGAAAATTTAACGACCACATCACCCGTGTAACTGGCCAACACCTTGTTAATTTCAGATAATGATTTGGACGGAATAATGACGCTAAGATCCTCTGTCACCGGAGTTTTAATGGTGCCGGTTCGAAGTGCTAAGCGATACCCATCAAGGGCGATTAAATTGATCACATCATCATGAAGTTCTATTTTTACGCCGGTCAAAACGGGGATATTTTCATTTGTAGCTACTGAAAATAAGGTTCCCTTAATCAGTTCTTTCAAAACAGCGGCTTCAATGGTAAAGATATGGTCGTCAATAACTTCCGGAAAGTCCGGAAATTCTTCATCCGATAATCCTTTTAAGGTAAAACTGGATAATAAGCACTCGATTTTAATCTGATGATGTGCATCCGTTTCAAAGAAAATATCCGAACCAGACATTTTACGAATCAGGTCGCCAATGATATTAGCGGTTAACACAATCTCGCCGCTACTTTCAACTTCAGCTGGAATGGTTACTTCCACACCAATTTCTAAATCAGTACTTCTTAATAATAATTTATTATCAGCAGCAATAAAAAGAATTCCCTCTAATATTTTCATCGTTGTTTTTGATGAAACTGCTTTTTGAGCAATCGATAATGCAGCCATTAAACTTTCTTTTGAACAATTGAATTTCATAAAAATCGCTCCTTTTTAAAATTTGAAAACCCCTTTTATATATAAATATATAGATTAAAGTAATAGTAATAGTAGTAGGGGGTGTGGACAGTGTTGATAACTCGGCAAATGCGTCATTGATACAAAAAACCGAAAAAAAACCAGGGGATAAATTGTGGATAACTATCTTACTACTCAGACAAAGCGTGTGGGTTATTAATTGCCGTTAATTTCCCGCTCAATTCGGACGATGAGATTTTTAAAATCAGTATTGGTTGTCATTTCTTCCGCAATTTTTGAACAGGCATGGATTACGGTTGAATGATCCCGGCCGCCAAACTCTTCACCAATCCGGGGCAATGATAAATCAGTGATTTCCCGGGTAATATACATGGCAACCTGTCGGGGCAGGGAAATAGAGCGGGTTCTTTTTTTAGAATTCATGTCTTCAACAGTAATATTGAAGTATTTGGCTGTCACTTCTTTAATATATTCACTGGTAATCACAATATCTTCTTTTTTTCTAAAAATATCTTTTAGGGCATTTTTAGCTGATTCCAGATTAATGGGAACCTTATGCAGTTTAGAATAAGCAAAGACAGTGGTTAAAGCGCCTTCAAGTTCCCGGATATTAGAATGGATACTATCAGCGATAAAACTGAGTACTTCGTTTGGTATCTCATCGCTGAAAGAGGCGGCTTTTTTTCTGATAATGGCAATCCGGGTTTCAAAATTGGGGGCGTAAATATCGGTGATTAAACCGCTTTCAAAGCGGGAGCGAAGCCGTTCTTCAAGAGTTGGTATCTCTTTGGGCGGGCGATCACTACTGATGACAATCTGTTTATTTTCCTGGTGCAAGGTATTAAAGGTATGAAAAAATTCTTCCTGAGTACCTTCTTTTTTGGCTAAAAATTGGATATCATCAATTAAAAGGATATCCGCGCTTCGGTATTTGTTGCGAAACGAAATATTGGTCTTATTTTGAATGGCATCGATAAAGTCATTGGTAAATTTCTCACAAGAAACATAAACAACCTTTTTTTGCGGCGCATAAGATAAAATATAATGGCCAATTGCTTGCATCAGGTGAGTTTTTCCCAGACCAACACCGCCGTAGATAAAAAGCGGGTTGTAACGTTCGGATGGTGCTTCAGAAACAGCAACACAGGCGGCATGGGCGAAGCGGTTATTTTCACCAATAACGAAACTATCAAAGGTGTACTTGGGATTCATCGAATTATTTTGATAGTTTGATATTTTGTCATCCACATTAGTGAGCGATATCTGCGGTGAAGCATCATTTTGGGAGATCATTGCATCTTCTTCTTTTAAAACAATTTTGACCTGACCGGTTTTTCCGGTCACCTCGGCCAGAGCATTGGTGATTAAAGGAATATGCCGACTTTCCAAGATTCCTTTTTCGAATTCATTTTCCGATAAAAAATAATAAGTATTATTGACATAGTTTATGGGCTTTATTTTTAAGAACCAGGTGTTAAAACTGGTCGGACTAATATCCGGTTTAATAATTTCAAGTGCGGCATCCCATATTTTTTTAAAGGAAGTGTCCATTAAATGAACCTCCAATTTCTAATAAATTTAAGTCGTGTCGTTGTGGATAATAGTTTAACTTATGCACAGAGAATCTATTTTAATGTGAATAGGCAAATAAATCAAGCAAATTATAAGAAACATTGTTGATAACTTAAAAAAGTTTTACCAATAAAAAAGATAGGAATGAATGGAAAGTTCAGAAATATCGACAAGTTATCCCCAATTAATCCACAAAACATTGGTATTTGTGGATTAATTGACTAAATTTAAAGAACTTATCCACAATTTGGTTGATGAACCTAGTATAACAAATTGTGGTGAGTCATTCAATATAATTAAAATAAACATAAACCTTGCTAAAAACCTTTAGATTTGATAATATGACTTGACATAAAATAAGTGAGATTATATAATTCTAGGGTAAAAGTCTTATTAGCTTATAAACAAATGAATATAAAGGTTTAGTCAGGGGGTGTCGAAATGAAGAGAACTTATCAACCAAAAGTTAGACAACGAAAAAAAGAACATGGTTTCAGAAAAAGAATGTCTGCAAAAAGCGGTCGGCTTATTTTAAAGAAGAGAAGACAAAAAGGAAGAGAAAAATTATCAGCATAATCCTTTGTAGACCGTTTATCAAAAGCGGTCTTTTGTTTAATAAAAATTAGGAGAATTCCTTTGGTGAAAATAAAGTCCCTGAGCAAGGAAAATGAATTTAAACGTGTTTTTAAAATTGGGGATGTCTTCGGAAATAAAATCTTTGTGATTTACTTTCTAAAAAACGAAGCGCAGACCAATCGTTTAGGGATAATTGTCAGTAAAAAGGTTTCTAAAAAAGCTGTAATTAGAAATAAGGTAAAAAGACGAATAAAAGAGGCATATCGTCATAATGAAGATTCTTTTAAAATGGGGTATGATATTATTCTAATTGCTAAGGAATCCATTAAAGAAGTGCCGTACAGTAGTTTGGAAAAGTCGTTAAAACATTTGTTTTATAAGAAGAATCTCATGAGGCCATAGGATGTTAAAAAAATTCCTGGTGTTAATTGTTAGAGGATATCAGAAATTTATTTCACCTCTTTTAGGAAATAATTGTCGTTTTAGTCCCACTTGTTCAGAGTATTTTATTTTAGCCGTTGAAAAATACGGTGTGTTAAGGGGAACCTATTTGGGTGGAAAACGCATTCTCAGATGCCATCCTTTTAATCCTGGGGGATATGACCCCCTTCCTTAGAATGATTAGGGAGAAAAACTTAAGGAGTTAATGAATGGAGTTTTTATACCAGATCTTTGGTTGGCTGCTACTTCAAATTTACAATTTAGTTGGAAATTATGGACTAGCAATTATACTATTTACAATATTAATTAAGGTATTATTATTACCGCTTAATATTAAACAAACTAAATCCATGAAGGATATGCAACGCCTTCAGCCGGAGTTACAAAAGCTTAACAAAAAGTATAAAAATAATAAAGAAAAATTAAATGAAGAAACCTTAAAGTTGTACAAAACCTTTAAAGTAAACCCGGCAGGCGGCTGTTTACCGCTGTTACTCCAATTTCCAATTTTAATTGGTTTATATGGCACATTAAGAGCACCTGATGTTTGGGTATTTCCAAATGGGATCATTGAAACAATTGATATGTCTTTTTTATGGATGCAAAGTTTAAGCGTGCCGGATCCAATTTATGTATTGCCAATTTTAGCGGCAGTATTTACCTTTGTCACACAGAAGTTTACAATGGCAGCATCACCAAATACTAATCCGGATGATCCTAATGCTAAAACACAAAAAATCATGCTCTATGCGATGCCATTGATGATTGGTTATATTTCGATATCGATGCCGGCAGGGGTAGCACTTTATTGGGTGGTCCAGAACATCTTTACTTTTGTTCAGCAATTTATTATGATGCAAATTCCAGAACCGGATATTTCCATTGAAGAAGCGGAGCGTCGGGTTCGTGAAGCGGAAGAAGAACGGAAAGCTGAATTAGCAGCTAAACGGGCTGCCGCTAATCCTAATACCTCTAAAAGCAGTAAAAAAGAGCAGAGTGACGAGCCGAAAAAACCGTTAACACGGCCAGCGTCAAATAAAAAAATACAAAGTTCAAAATCCTATCAGCCACCTGATGTACAGCGAAAAAAACCATCAGTAGAAATTCCCGAGCGCGACGCAGTTCAGGAAGAAGCTTATCAAAAAGCCAAACAACGTAATGATAACAAGTAAAATGATGACAAAAAGCTAAGGAGAGGGAAAATGAATAAGACAGTAACGGGTACTGGTAAAACCGTAGAAGATGCTATTAACCATGGTTTGCAACAACTTGGTGTAACAAAAGAACAAGTTGAAACAAAAGTATTGCAAGTACCGGACAGTGGATTAATGAAGCTTTTTGGGAAAAAAGAAGCCATCGTTGAGGTAGCACTGATAAATAATCCCGAACAACGGGCCCTGGATTTTTTAAATGATGTTCTTAATGCCATGAAAATTCATTGTAAAATCCATACCCGTCTCGAGGATAAAGTATTATTCATTGATCTGGAAGGTAATGATATGGGCGTCTTAATTGGGCGTCGTGGTCAAACGCTGGATTCTCTCCAGTATTTAGTTAGTTTAGTCATCAATCGACAGCATGAAGAATATGTTCGGGTGATTCTGGATACCGAAAACTACCGGGCTAAGCGGGAAAAGACACTGGAAGATCTGGGTGAGAAAATGGCTAATAAAGCAGTATATTATCATAAAAAAATGCTGCTAGAACCGATGAATCCTTCAGAACGACGTGTCATCCATGCAAAACTTCAAAATCACGATAAGGTATTTACCTTTAGTGAAGGCGAAGAACCCTATCGCCGGGTTGTTATCCAATTAAAAGACAAAAATTAAGGATCTAAAGAACGTTTAGAAATAATCAGGCACTTTGCAAGTTAGCTTAAGAGTTAATTGTGAAGTGCTTTTTTAATACTTGTTATCCTTTGGCTTTTATTATATTATAATAGATTAGGAAACGATTATTAAGACAGGAGAAAAAAGTGGAAGTCTTATTTCAAAGTGAAGATACCATTGCAGCGGTTGCTACCGGTATGGGTGGTGCTGGTATTGGTATTATTAGAATCAGCGGAGCCCAGGCCGTGGCACTTGGCAATGAGCTATTTGTCAATCCCCGGGGAAAAACCCTGGCAGCGGCTAAAAGTCATGAATTAGTTTACGGACGAATTGTCGATCCAGAAACAAAAAAAGATATTGATGAGGTGCTCATTTCAAAAATGAAAGCACCCCACTCCTATACGGCCGAAGATGTGGTAGAAATTAATTGTCATGGGGGAATTGTCCCGATGCGCAAAATATTAAAACTGGTCATTGCTTCTGGCGCACGGTTGGCAGAACCCGGGGAATTTACCAAGCGGGCTTTTATAAATGGACGAATGGATCTGACTCAGGCCGAAGCTGTTATTGATATCATCAATGCTAAAACCGAAAAAAGTCTGGAGTATTCGGTGGCCCAATTAGAAGGACGGCTCGCGCAAAAATTAGAAGCGCTGGATGCAACCTTGGTTGAGATTCTATCTCATATGGAAGTTAACATTGATTATCCTGAATACGATATTGAAGAAATCTCCTATGATTTTGTGAGTAACCAGATCCGATTGCTGTTAACCAAGATAAAAGAAATCCTGATGGTGGCAGAAACGGGGAAAATTTATCGTGAAGGTATCACCACCGCGATTCTGGGCGAGCCTAATGTCGGAAAATCATCCTTATTAAATACCTTATTAATGGAAAACAAAGCGATCGTCACCGACATACCGGGAACAACCCGGGATACCATTGAAGAATATATTAATATTGAAGGGGTTCCCTTTAAAATTATCGATACTGCCGGGATCAGAGAAACGAATAATCTGGTCGAAAAAATCGGGGTGGAAAAATCCAAAGCCCTTTTAAACCAAACGAATCTGGTGATCTTTATGCGCGATATCTCAAAGGAAATGTCCGCCGGCGAAAAGGAATTAATCGAGTTACTTAAAAACCGCAAAACCATTTATATTGCCAACAAGACCGATACCATCACCGAAACCGCGCTCGAGATACCAGCGCCCTGGATTCCAATGTCGCTACTGGAAGAACAGGGGATCAAAACGCTGCGCCAGAAAATGCTGGATATGGTTTTTGAAGGAAGTGTCAATCAGGATGCCGATTACCTGATTAGCAATACCCGGCACATTCAATTGTTGGAAACAACTAAAAATAGTCTGGAAAATGCCATCACAACAATGGCCAGTCAAATGCCTCTGGAACTCGTCAGTATTGACGTCATGGAGGCCTTAGAGGCGCTTCGGGGAATTACCGGCAAGGCTGTTGGGATGGATATTATCGATCAGATTTTTAAAAATTTTTGCATTGGAAAGTAGAGGAAGTAGTATGACATATCCAGGAGGAGATTACGACATTGTCGTCATTGGTGCTGGCCACGCGGGTGTTGAAGCAGCACTTGCTAGTGCCCGAATTGGACAAAAAACCCTGTTACTCACGATCAATCTGGATTCAGTAGCGATGATGCCCTGCAATCCGTCCATTGGCGGCACCGGAAAAGGACATCTGGTTAGAGAGATCGATGCCCTTGGCGGCGAAATGGGTAAGACCATTGATGCAACGATGATTCAGTGCAAGATGTTAAATACTGCCAAAGGCCCGGCTGTTCATTCGCTGCGGGCGCAGGCCGATAAAAAAGCCTACCAGTTCCGGATGAAAGAAGTGATTGAGAACCAGGTGAACCTACTTTTAAAACAACAGGAAGCGACTGAGATTATTGTAAAAGACGGGAAGATTACCGGTGTGATGGTTAATACCGGAGCCATTTACAACGCTCGGGCAGTAATTATCTGTAGCGGAACCTATTTAAAGGGACGCATTATCATTGGCGATGTAAAGTATGATAGTGGACCCAACGGATTATTTCCAGCCATGTATTTATCGGACAGCCTCGAAAAAAATGGTATCGCGCTGCAGCGCTTTAAAACGGGTACGCCAGCCCGGGTCGATGCGAAAACCCTGGATTACACCAAAATGATTATCCAGGAGGGGGATGCTCACATTGTTCCTTTTTCTTTTGAAACGGAAAAAATTGAAATTGATCAGGTACCCTGTTACCTGACCTATACTAACGCAGAAACCCATGATATTATCAATGCCAATATTGAACGATCACCACTGTATACTGGTGACGTGGTGGGTATTGGTCCCCGTTATTGCCCTTCCATTGAAACCAAGGTGATGCGCTTTCACGATAAAGAGCGGCATCAGATTTTTATGGAGCCGGAAGGTCTTAACACCAACGAGATCTACGTTCAGGGAATGTCGTCCTGTTTGCCGGAAGAGGTTCAAATTGCCCTATACCGAACGGTGCCGGGAATGGAAGAGGTAGAGTTTATGCGTTCGGCTTATGCCATTGAATATGACTGTATTCATCCGACTCGATTAAAGGCCTCTCTGGAGTCCAAGGAGGTAACGGGGTTATTTTTTGCCGGCCAGATTAATGGCACCTCCGGTTACGAAGAAGCGGCTGCTCAGGGGCTGATTGCTGGCATTAACGCGTCACTCTATTTACGGGGTGAACAACCAGTGATTATTGATCGATCTGAAGGCTACATCGGGGTGCTAATCGATGATATTATAACAAAAGGGATTGACGAACCCTATCGAATGATGACATCCCGGGCTGAATATCGATTATTGTTAAGGCAGGATAACGCTGATCTGCGGCTAACCGAGATCGGCTATCGGGTGGGGTTGATTGCCGAAGCCCGTTATCAAAGATTTCTGGAGAAAAAGGAACAAATAAAACAGGAGATCGTGCGCTTAAGTCAGGTTGTTGTTAAGCCTAATCAGGAAAACAACGCGATGCTTAAATCTTTTAGCAGCTCAGAGATTGAGCATGGTTTACCAATCGGGGAGCTACTCAGGCGACCGGAAATTAAATACCTGCAAACGGAGGTCTTTGATCCAGAACGACCAGCCCTTCACTGGAGCGTGGTGGAACAGGTTGAGGTACAGATTAAATATGAAGGCTATATCAAAAAACAATTACTGCAGGTGGAGCAATTTAAAAAGCTCGAACACAAATTGATTCCCCAGGCGCTTGATTACGCAAAAATAGGGGGACTCCGGATTGAGGCGGCCGAAAAGCTTCAGGAAATAAAACCATTGTCGATCGGTCAGGCATCTCGAATTTCTGGTGTGTCACCAGCGGATATTTCGGTTTTATTAATCGCCCTGGAGCAACGCCGAAGAAATTCAGATAAAGAGGGAACAGATCATGAATAATCGTATCGAGAAATTAATTAATCTGGGCAAAGAGGTTGAAATTACCATTAACGAAAAACAGGGAGAAAAGCTGATCGCTTATATGGATCAGCTTCTGGAAAAAAACAAACACATCAATTTGACTCGGATAACTGATGAAGATGAGTTCATTAAGCTTCATTTACTTGATTCCCTGACCTTGCTTAAGCTAATCAAAGATCCTCAGGCGAGCATCCTTGATGTAGGAACCGGCGGCGGCTTTCCCGGAATCCCTTTGGCGATATTATTAGCGGACGCCCAGATTACCCTGATGGATTCCACTAAAAAGAAGCTCAATGTGGTTTCTTCCATTGCCATGGAGTTAGGTATAAAAAACGTACAAGTCCTTCATGGCAGGGCGGAAGAATTGGGGCAGGACAGTAACTATCGTGAAAAGTATGGGGTTGTCACATCTAGGGCAGTTGCCAACCTGACCCTGCTTTCTGAATATTGTTTACCACTGACAAAGGTCGGCGGACAGTTTTTATCGATGAAAGGGCGCGACTACCAGGAAGAGTTGGAGGCGGCCAGAAAGTCAATTGCCGTTTTAGGTGGAAAAATAGTTGAAATCGAAAAAGGTTTATTACTGCAAAGCGATTATGTTCATGTTATAATGAATGTTGAAAAAATTAAATCAACACCCGATCTTTTTCCGCGAATGAATGGTAAGATTAAAAAGGAAGCCTTTCCCGTTTAAATCAAAATTGCAAGAAGAAATAAAGGCTTTTATGATACTATTTGATCGGGTTTTTAAGCGATGTTTCACGTGAAACATCGCTTAAACATGAAATATACAGAGGATTAGTTTTTCTCATGTTTCACGTGAAACATGAGGCCCGTAATAATTAACAGTATCAGAACTAAACGAGCCAGATTGCTTATGGTCGTTTTGCAAGGATAGTGCGAGTGATTAAATTTAAGGAGTAGAGTATGGCGAAAATCGTGGCAGTATTTAATCAAAAAGGTGGGGTTGGAAAAACCACCACCAATATCAACTTAACCACTGCCCTCAGTTTAGAAGGATACCGGATCCTGGTTATTGACATTGACCCCCAGGGCAATACCAGCAGCGGATTCGGAATTGAAAAGAATAATCTAAAAAAAAGTGTTTATAATGGCATTATCCATGGTGACGACCTGAAAGAGATTATTTTGACTACTTCTTACGAGAATCTTCATATTCTTCCATCCCATCCCGATCTGGCTGGGGCTGAAATTGAACTGACAAACATGTCACAACGAGAATTGCGCCTCAAAAATAGCATTGAGAATGTCAAACCATTCTATGATTATATATTTATTGACTGCCCGCCATCACTCGGATTATTAACCATTAATGCGCTGGCGATGACAAATACGGTACTAATCCCGATTCAGTGTGAGTTTTATGCCTTAGAAGGAGTAAGTCAACTGATGAATACCATCAGTCTGGTCAAACAGGGACTCAATCCTCAACTGGAAATTGAGGGTGTTCTGATGACCATGTTCGATAGCCGGACGAACTTATCAAACCAGGTTGTCGATGAGGTGGTTGATTATTTCAAGGATAAGGTTTATGAAACGATGATTCCCAGAAATATACGGCTAGCAGAAGCACCCAGTTACGGGCAGACTATTTTTGAATATGCCAACGCTTCAAAGGGATCAAAAGCATATCTTGCCCTTGCAAAAGAGTTCATACAGAGACAGGAGTAGTTATGGGAAAAAATACAGGTTTAGGAAAAGGTTTGAGAGCGTTGTTTCCTGAAGAAGCGATGGTTACTTCACAAGAAGATGAGGTTTTGGCGGTTGATCTTGAGAAGCTTGTTTTTTATGTAAAAACAAATAATCTTAAGCCAAATCCGAAACAACCGCGAAAAACCTTTGATCGCAATAAATTGGAAGAATTGGGCGCTTCAATCAAAGAACATGGCATCGTTCAGCCACTGGTGGTTAAACCTGAAGCAAAAGGTTATACTATTATTGCGGGAGAACGACGCTGGCGGGCGGCAAACATGATTGGCTTGAAAGAGGTTCCGGTAATCGTAAAAGACTTGCCCCCGGAAGAAGTTCTGGAAATTGCCATTATTGAAAATGTGCAGCGGGAAAACCTAAATAGCATGGAAGAAGCGATGGCTTTTGTGGCGCTGATGGAAAACTTCAATCTAACTCAGGGTGAAATTGGCATAAGAATCGGGAAAAGCCGAACAGCCATTGCCAACACGCTCAGGCTTTTAAAACTGCCTAAAGTAATTCAGGAGCAGTTAGCTCAGGGTGAGATTACATCGGGCCATGCCCGAGCCATTCTGATTTTGGATGATCCGGAAAAAATGATCACCTTTGCGAATGAGATCATTGAAAAGGGAATGAGTGTCCGGGAAGCAGAAAACCGCATAAAAAAAATGCAGGCAGAAGGTTTGGCAAAACCGTTGCAGAAGAAAAAAGAAGATAATAAGGGATATATCATCGAAATTCAGGATGCTTTAGAGAAAAAATTTGAGACTAAAGTTCATTTAAGCAGCCGCGGTAAAAAAGGGAAAATTGAGTTTGTCTATTCGTCACTGGAAGAATTGGATCGTCTGCTCGAACAATTGGGATATGAAAAAACAAACTAAAACCCGTCAAATTATGACAATTCAATTATGAAATGGAGAAAATAATGAATCAAATCAAAAGAAAGAGGCGATTGTCGGCGTTAGAAGCTGCAGTATTGGGAAATATCCTCTATATTGTGATTGTTCTGATATTTAAAAATGTCTTTGATCAACTCAGGTCAAGTGATTTTAACTATTTATTTAATGGCGTTCAATTGCTAACCATTGGGATGTTTTGGATAATCTTGTTTGCCATCAGTTTTAAAAACATCAGTGGAAATGAAAAGCCAAGGGCACTTAAATATGTAGTTTACAGCTTGATACCAATTATTGTTTTAACGGTCACATTAACCGTTGTTGCCACTATGAATCCGGGACAGGACACCAATAGTATCTGGAATCAATTTTCCTTTATTGCCGCGCCGACGATCTTTTGGTATTTGCCATATGGGTTAATTTATCAACTGATTGGCAGTGAAATATCAATCTTTATCCTGTTCGGAATCGCCTTAATTCTGACAATTGTATTTCAGCTCTTTGGCATTATTTTAGGACGAATCATCGGCCGAAAATATCGGGAAGAGACGAGAGCGGAAGATCAGCGGGATTTGGAGTTTGAAGCAGAAGCAAAGAAAGACAAGAGAAAACCCCGTCGAAAATCAAAAATGCCGAAACGGGAAAGTATTGGTCTGGATGGACTTTCTAATGAACAGATCAATGAAGGTTTCACACCTAAGGATACCGAAACAATGAGCATGACAGGGGTAATCATTGAAGAGAATTATGTTGCACCAGAACGAATAAATTACCGAAAACCACGTCGAGAAAGGTCCGAATCCGGTCTTTTCGAGAGTGTTGACGCCACTGGGGAAGAAAAACGCTTTAACGCTGAAAAAGTTCCGCCAACGTTTGAAACGGATATTAAGCCAGCGGCGATACCGGAAATAGCAGCAGCTAAGGCTGCTAGCAAGGCGCAGTCGGATTCGGTCGATCAATGGAACCAATCGAATCGCATTGAACGGGATGATTTAAACAAAGGTATAAATCAGCATGAAGAAACAGACGATAAGTCGTTTTTAAAAGAAACCAGCGCAGTGCGGATTATTAATGAAGAAGATATTGAAGAATATTACAGGAATAAAAAATGAGTTTATCATCATTAACATCACTTGATTTTATTTGCATCCTGATTTGCTTGCTTTCAGGAATCGCAGGATACAAACGAGGTGCAATAAATACCCTGATTAGTTTCGGGGGATTTATTGCATCTTTTGTAATAGCCTGGATTTTTTCACCACTGCTGGCAGACTGGCTGATTCAGTCAGGCGTACTTAATGGCCTGTTCGAAACCATAAATGTGGAAGCTGTTTCGCAGTCGCTGATCGATCTTGGGGCCCAGCAAAGTGGCTTAACCACCTCGCTGTTGGGAGACGCGCTCATAAGCGGTGGCCAATCGGTAGTGGACCAGAGCCTAACCGCGATAGCGGGGTTGATTAGGCATGGGATTGCTCAAAGCATCAGTTTTGGAATCATTGTTTTGGGGGTCACTATTTTATGTTGGATCCTGCAGATTATTTTTCTCGGGATCACCAAAATGCCCGTCATTGGAACAATCAATCGTCTGGCGGGAACGCTCCTTGGGCTGATTTTAGGGGGCTCAATCATCGCCGTTATGCTTTGGATCTTTTCAGCAATCAATCTTTCAACCGGCGGTGTCACAAATTTACCAACGGCCGAGAATAGCAGTCTGATTCAAATAGTGGTACCAATTGTGCGTAGCTATATCGGAATTCAATAGGAGATAATAATGGAGTCTTTAACAGCAAGTTTTTCATCTTATTTAAGCCAAATCGATTTTTCGAATCTTTTACAAAAAACTCTGGTTTCGGTAATTGTGCTGATTGCTGTAGTGATCAGCCTAAAAATAACCTATGGTGTGGTCAATCGGGTTTTTGACCCCGAAAAGCTCGGTCTTGAACCCCGGGATATCCGTCGAATCACGACCTTAAACCATGTTACAAAAGCCGCCATTAGAGCCGGCGTCTGGACCCTGGCGAGCTTGATTATCCTGGGTCAGTTTATTAATGTGGGTTCACTACTGGCAGTAGCTGGAGTCGGAACACTGGCCATTGGTTTTGGTGCCCAGGGTATTGTCGAAGATGTAATGAGCGGCTTTGTGATTGTCTTTGAAAATCAATTCAGTGTCGGCGATTATGTGATCATCGATGAGACACACTATGGGATCGTGGAGAGTATTGGCATCCGCACCACCAGTGTCAGGGAATTTGATGGCGGGCTCTTTATTATTCATAACGGAAAAATTGACCGCTTAATAAATTTTTCCAAGGGATATGTAAAAGCCATTGTCGATGTGGGTTTTGCTTATGAGGAAGACATTAACAAGGTGAAGGAAATACTGGAAGAAATATGTACGGATCTTCATGAGAATCATCAGGATCTGTTTAAAATACGACCAGAAATACTGGGTGTAACCCGACTGGATCCATCGGCAGTTAATATTCGTGTCGTTTGCGATGAGGACGCCTCATCTAAATTTATGGCTGAAAATACCCTAAGACAGCGCATCAAAGAAGTCTTTGATGAAAGAGGGATCGAAATACCATATAATAAAACCGTTATTTACAATCGCGAAGCAATTAAAAAAATGCATGAAAAAAGCTGAGGTGAAACATGGAAACAAAGATTTATGAACTTGGGGATCGGGTTGAAATGAAAAAAAAGCACCCCTGTGGGAGTTTCCAGTGGGAAATCATCCGGATGGGGGCGGATATCAAGATTAAGTGTCTTGGTTGTGGCCATATTGTTATGCTACCGCGCTCCAAGTTTAATAAGCAGATAAAAAAAGTTGTGATCAATGAGGACAAGGTAGAAAAATGAAAACTTATTTTATGACCCATTGGAATGGTGCAGAAACGTACTTTGAAAAAAATCTAAAATCGACATACTATTTTTGTCTGGCATTTTTTGGAATAATGATTATTTTAAATACCTTACTATTTCTAAATGATCCCGGATTGAGTCAAAGTTATTTTAAAGAATTGCAGTCTTTATTCAATCAAAAGGAATTTCTTAACAGCACTGGCGTCGAATTATGGTTTGGAATTTTCTTTAATAACGTCATCGCCAGTGGGATCAGCATCCTTTTGGGAATGATTCCTTTTTTGTTTTTACCAATGTTTTCATTGGCCTCCAATGCCATCGTGATCGGGCTTATTGGAGCCGTCTATCAAACAAACGGCTTTGGTTGGTTTGTCTTTTTAGTTGGTATTTTACCACATGGGATTATTGAGATCCCGGCACTGATCCTTGGGGTGACATTAGGGGTTAATATCTGCTTTAAGTTAGTTAAAGCAATTCTAAAAAGAAGTATTAAAGGCGAATTGAAACAGGCATTTATAGGATGTTTGCGTATTTACGTATTATGGGTCATCCCACTCTTCTTCGTTGCGGCATTTATTGAAACATTTTTGACGCCAATTCTTTTTAATGTCGTTCTGCCGGCGTGAATAAAATATTAAAACAAAACACTTGCATGAATTGAAAGATATGATATAATTAAAAGCTGTAATCCTTGCTTGCTGGAAAAGTGAGCCATAGTCCATGAGGAGGTGAAATGGAATGAGAAAGTACGAAACATTATTTGTTTTAAAACCGGATCTTGAAAAAGAAGCGATTGAAGAATTAGTTGGCAAAGTAAAAGCTGTTATTGAAGCGGCTGGAGAAATTGAAAAAGTCGATGAATGGGGCAAAAGAAAATTAGCCTACGAAATTGCTAAAAAGTATCAAGAAGGCTTCTACGTATTAATCGACTTCAAAGCTGAGAACTCAGTGCTTGATGCATTGGATCATTTATACAAAATAAACGAACAGTTTATTCGAAGTATTGTAATTAAAAAAGAGAAATAGGGGGCAATTCTGTGAATAAAGTAATTTTACTAGGAAGACTAACCCGAGATCCTGAGATGAAAAACACCACCACAGGTAAAGCAGTTACCCGATTTAGTCTCGCTGTCGATCGTCGCTTTAAAAATAAAGACGGTCAAAAAGAAGCCGACTTTATTAACATTGTGGTATGGGGAAAACAGGCAGAATTTGCGGCGCAATATCTGACTAAAGGAAGCCAAATCAGTTTATCTGGACGACTAGAAGCAAGAAGTTACGAAGCACAGGATGGTCAACGACGCTATATCACAGAAGTTGTTGCAGATGAGATTAATTTCGTGTCTTCCGGCCAGAAATCTTCTAACGCCGGCGCCGGTTTCCAACAAACTTCAGCGCCACAAAGCGCAAATAATAATAATATGTCAGTAATGGGATTAGATGAAGATTTTCATTTAATGGCCGATGATGACGATATACCTTTTTAAGATAGGAGGAAAAATTTAATGCCAAAACCATTTAAAAAGCGAAGAAAAGTTTGTGAGTTCTGCGAACGAAAAGTAGAAAATGTTGATTATAAAGATGTAATCACACTGAAGAAATTCGTTTCCGAACGTGGTAAAATTCTACCAAGACGAGCCACTGGGACCTGTGCTAAACATCAGAGAAAGGTAACTGAAGCGATTAAACGTGCGCGAAACGTTGCCCTTTTACCATATAGCTCAAATAACTAGAAATTTTAAAGCTGTTTGTTTCAGGAAGGTCCTGAAACAAACAGCTTTTTGCATGTTATCGAGGATAAACGGGGCCCACAAAGAGCGAATCATTTGGGAAGTCGATTATTCCGATAGCCAAAACGATAAAATACCAAAAACCGCATTCTTGAGAAATTCGGGATAAACACGCACAAAAATAATGGGCATTTTCTTTTATTGTGATATAATGGTTTGGTAACTTTTTACGCATAAATAAACTGCGTATGTGAACAGTTAAGTTGCCAATTTGGAGGATTAATGAAAACACGCGGAATAACAGAAGGTGCGATATTTTGTGCACTGGGAGTCATGCTTACTTTAATCAGCTATTATCTGCCGTTCTTTATACTATTAGTATGTTTCATACCGGTACCAATGGTAATTTTGGGGAAACGCCAGGGTTTGAAGGTCAGTATTCTTTCTAGCGTCGCGGCCACCATTCTAATCGGTCTGTTTTTAGGACCCCTCAATGGGATTTCCTTTGGGGCCCTGATGCTCTTTGTCGGGTGCAGTTTAGGATTTGCATATCATCGTGATTTAGCGCCATTAAAAAAAGTTGTTATCGGTATTATTGGTTTTTTGATTTTACTGATCGCGGTGGTTGTCGGTTATGAGTTTGTGATGGGGATCAGTTTTACCGATCTGCTGTTTCAGACCCTGGAGCAGAGTACCCGTGAGGTGATAACGCTTTATGAAAGTACCAATTTAATCGATGCCGAACAAGTATCAATCGCTAAAGATGACATGGCAATGAATATTGAAATGATGAAACTGGCACTGCCTAGCACATTTCTGTTAATGCCAGTTGTTTTTGGAATGATAAATGTTTTAGTTTCAGACATGATCTTAAAACGAATTGGTTATCCGGTAAAAACCTTTAAACCGCTGAGCCAATGGGAAATGCCGGTCACACTCAAATATTTTCTGATGGTAATCTTACTGGGTGATTTTATTATCAGTCTATTTCAGGTAACCAGTATTCCGCTCATTTACATTGTGACCGTCATGAATTTTACAAATATTATTTTTTTTGTGATGGGTATTGCGCTTATTTTTAACTACCTGGATTACAAAAAAATAAAAAATACAGGGGTGAAGGTTTTAGTCGTTCTGCTCAGTTTTTTGCTCAGCTCAGTTATTACCATTGTCGGAGTGGCTGATACTTACATCGGAATTCGCCAGATTTATCGAAGGGAGTCCCAGATAAAATGAAAGAATCGAAGAAAGGTGTTGTCCGGTTTGCTATTGCGGCCGAGTTGCTTGTTTCGGTCATTCTTGGCTTTTATAATATTTATTGGGGTATTGCCGGAGTGGCGATCTTTGTGATCCTGATTATTTATTATACCCAAAACATTAATATTGATGAGATTAAGATCGATAAGGCGATTGATGAAATATACGGCGATCTGGATAAGATCAATCAGGAGCGGATGTATGAAATGCCCATCGCCATGACCATTGTCGATAATGAGGGGATGATTTATTGGTATAATCAGGCTTTTGGAAAGGCCTTTAAGAAAGAGAAAGAAGGCTTGTTCAAAAAAAACATCGTCAACGAGTTGGATTTTAATCTGGCCGAAGCGGTTAAAGCGGATGAATTTACCTTCCATCATGAAGAGCGGGATTATGGGGTGGTCACCAACGCCTTTTCAGATAAGGTGCACAGTTTTGAGTTGCTCCATTTTTTTGATATCACCGAACAGAGTAAGCAACGCCAACTGTATCGAAAAAATTCGCCCTTGTTTTGCTATATTGTCATCGACAATTATGATGATATCATTGAACAAATCCCCAGTCATAAACGCTCGGCGATTTTGGGACAGGTGGATCTTAAGTTAAACGAATGGGCCAAGCAGCTTGGCAGTGCCATTATCAAGTATGAAAGTGATCGCTATTTAATGATTTTTGAGCGGGGCAAAATCTGTGCGCTGCAAAAAGAAACCTTTAAAATATTAGATGAGATTCGGGAAATTGAAAACGATGAAAAAATTCCGATAACCCTCAGTATTGGTATTGGAATCTCGGAGAGCATTCTGGGAATTGTCGAATCCCAGGAATTATCCAAGTCGGCACTCGATATTGCCCTGGCCCGGGGTGGTGATCAGGCGGTGGTTCGGCAAGATGAAAAAATGTCATTTTACGGCGGCAAAACTGAAGCCACCGAAAAAAGAACCAAGGTCAAGGCCCGGGTTAAGGCTCATGGTCTGAAAGAGCTGATTAAAGAAGCCGATCACGTTTTGCTAATGGGGCATCAGAATCCGGATATGGATTGTCTGGGCTCAGCGGTAGGTTTGCTGGGAGCCTGTAAATCTCTGGGTAAAGAAGGAAAAATAGTCGTTCGCGAAATTAACTACTCGATTAAATCACTTTTTGACTATTTACTGGAAAACGAAGCCTATCAGGATGCGTTTATCACTCCTAAAGAAGCAGAAAACTATGCGACTAAAAACACCTTACTGATCATCGTTGATACCCAAACGGTGAATTATCTGGAAATGCCAGGTCTCGTCGATCAGATCCCTAAGATTGTCGTTATCGATCATCATCGGCGATCCGGGAAGGCAATTAAGGAAACCTTGCTGAACTATACCGAAACCTATGCTTCATCGACTTGTGAGTTGGTAACGGAGCTACTCCAGTATTTTGATGAGAAGAATCATCTGACGGTCATTGAGGCCAACGCGCTGATGGCAGGGATTTGTATGGATACCAAAATGTTTACCATGAAAACCGGGGTGCGAACCTTTGAAGCGGCATCCTATTTAAAACGAAAAGGCGCGGATACGATTATCAGTAAGATCCTGCTGCAGGATGACTTAACGACGTATACGGCAAAGTCGGATGCGGTCAAAAATGCTAAAATATACTTTGATAACATTGCCATTTCAACCTTTGAAAACAATACTGATTATGGCAAGGTTATCGCTGCCCAGGCAGCCGATGAACTGCTAAACATCAAAGGGATTGTGGCTTCCTTTATTATTTTAAAAAATGATGAAGGTTTGGCCATCAGCGCCCGTTCGATGGGCGAAGTCAATGTACAGGTAATCTTGGAAACACTCGGCGGCGGCGGGCATTTAGCCATTGCCGGAGCGCAATTCCCGGGGGAAAATAATCTTGAAACCGGAAAAGAGCTACTACTCACCGCCATTAAAGAATATAAGAAGGAGAATGGATCATGAAAGTAATATTATTAGAAAATGTAAAAAATGTTGGAAATAAAGGTGATATTGTTGAAGTTAAAGATGGCTATGGTCGAAACTTCCTGATTAAAACCGGCAAGGGTATTATTGGCAATAAGGAAAACATTGCCATGGCGGAACAAAACAAGGCGGATGAAGCGAATAAGGTTGAAACGGAGCGACTGGCAGCGGTTGAGTTGGCAAAAAAAATTGATCAAACAGAAATTACCATTACCGAACGGGCCGGAGAAGATGGCAAGCTGTTTGGATCGGTTACCAGTAAAGATATTACCGAAGCGCTGGAAAAGCAAAAGGACATCAAGGTTGATAAACGTAAGATTGAACTGGAGATGCCACTGCGAAATGTGGGCCGCGCTGAGGTTAAAATTAAAACCTACCAGGGTGTCATGGGAAAACTGACCGTTATTATCAAAGGCGAAGCCTAGGAGACTAAGTGGTGAAAAATGCCAAAGTCCCACCACATAATTTAGAAGCGGAGCAGTCTGTTTTAGGCGCCATCCTGATGGATGAGTCTAATATTGCCCGGGCTGAAGAGTTGTTATCGCCCCATGACTTTTATCGGGGGGCCCATAAAGAGATTTATGAAGCGATGCTTGATCTGCACAACGAACGAAAACCCATCGATACCGTCACGCTGATCAACTCGCTTAGGAACCGCGGAGTGCTGGAAAAAATTGGCGGCGTTGGTTATCTTAGTGAGCTTATTGAGATGGTGCCAATTAATCGAAACTATCTGGAATACTGCCAGATCGTTCATGAAAAGGCGGTGATTCGAAATCTTATCCAAACCGCGACTCAGATTCTGGAAGACAGTTATGGTCAGTATGAAAATATCGGGGATGTGATTGACCGGGCCGAACAGGAAATCTTCAAGGTTTCTCAGGGACGACGAACCGGTGATTTTCAAAGTATTCAAGAAACCCTTAGCACCACTCTGGCTCAAATAGAAGCCATTGAAAGTAAAAAAGGCAAGCTCACCGGCATCGAAACGGGCTTTACCGAGCTTAATCATATTACCTCCGGCTTACAACCGTCGGATCTGATTATTGTGGCGGCCCGGCCATCGATGGGGAAAACCGCCTTTGCATTGAATATTGCCCAAAATGCTGCCGTCAAAGATAATCGGTCGGTGGCTATTTTCAGCCTGGAAATGTCCAAAGAGCAGTTGGTTCAACGGATGCTTTGTGCCGCCTCATTGGTGGACAGCAATAACGTCCGTACCGGTAACCTGAGTAAGGAAGACTGGGAGCGGATGGTGGTTGGTTATAATACCCTCTACGGGGCCAGCATTTTTATTGATGACACCCCGGGGATCACGGTTTCGGAGGTTCGCTCCAAATGTCGACGGCTAAAAACCGAGAAATCCCTGGATCTGATTGTGATTGACTACCTGCAGCTAATGAGCGGCGGCAACCGTAGTGAAAACCGGCAAAATGAAATCTCCGAAATGTCCCGGGGTCTTAAAGCCCTGGCCCGGGAAATGGAAGCTCCGGTGATTGCGCTGTCTCAGCTTAGTCGTGCGCCGGATGCAAGGACCGATCATCACCCGGTGATGTCGGATCTGCGTGAATCGGGTTCGATCGAGCAGGATGCCGATGTAATCATGCTCTTGTATCGGGAATTCTATTATGATCAAAACCCGGAGCTCAAAAATTTATCAGAATTAATCATTGCCAAGCAACGTAATGGTCCCGTCGGAACCATTCGTTTGGCATGGATTCCCGAATATACAAAATTCAACGATCTGGCGCCAGGTTACAATGATGACTACGGCCCAGATGCGTTTGCATAAAGGAAGAACAACATGAAATATGATGTGATAATCATCGGAGCGGGACCTAGCGGTATTTTTGCTGCCATGGAACTGGCGAAGAAAAATAAGACCCTAAAGATCCTGATGTTAGAAAAAGGCAATTCCATTGAAAAACGGATTTGTCCGAAACGCCAGACCAATGTCTGTATTGGCTGCAAGCCCTGTAATATTACCACCGGTTTTGCTGGCGCCGGAGCCTATTCGGATGGCAAGCTGTCGCTTTCACCCGATGTTGGTGGTGAATTGCCAGAATATATCGGCTATAATGCGACGGTCGATCTGATTAAGTATGTCGATGATCTCTACATCGAGTTTGGTGCCGACAAACGGGTTCATGGGTTGGATAATCCCGAAAAAATCCGCGATATCCGCACCAAAGCGATCCAGAGCAATTTAAAACTGATTGAATGTCCGGTCCGCCATATGGGCACCGAGGTCGGTTATACCATTTATCAGCGGATTCAAAACTACTTAATTAATGATCTGGGCATTGAAATTAAATTTCGGACTGCGGTGCAAAGTCTAGTGGTCGAAGATAACACGGTTGTTGGGGTTGTGGCCAAGGGTGAAACCTACAGGGCCGATAAGGTGCTCGTGGCGGTCGGTCGGGATGGTTCCGAATGGTTTACTTCGATGTGTGAATCTTACAAGGTTGAAACAAAGGTCGGAAAAATTGATATCGGGATTCGGTTAGAAACCCGAAACGAGGTCATGCAGGAAATTAATGATGCCCTTTACGAAGGTAAGCTGGTCTATTATACCCCTACTTTTGATGACAGTGTCCGAACCTTTTGTTCAAACCCCGGCGGCGTGGTTTCGACTGAATACTATGATAACCAGTTGGCAGTGGTCAATGGCCACAGCTATAAATCCGATAAGTTAAAAACGAACAACACCAATTTTGCGCTGCTTGTTTCTAAAAGCTTTACGGAACCCTTTAGGGAAGCGGTGGCTTATGGCAAGCACATTGCCAGCCTGGGAAACATGCTTACCGGCAACAAGATCATGGTTCAGCGTTACGGTGACTTCTTAAGAGGTCGGCGCACCACTCAGGAACGGCTGATGCGTAATAACATCCAGCCGACCTTAATTGATGCGGTGCCCGGGGATCTTTGCTTAGTCTTGCCCTACCGGATTATGAAGGACATTGATGAAATGATTCAGGCCCTGGATCATGTGTCACCTGGTTTAGCCAGTGACGAAACCCTGCTTTACGGGGTGGAGGTTAAGTTTTATTCCAATAAGGTAACGGTCGATAAAAACTTTCAGTCCAGCATTAAGAATCTCTACGTGCTGGGTGATGGTGCCGGGGTAACCAGGGGGTTGATGCAGGCATCCGCCAATGGGGTGTATGTGGCCAGAAACCTCTATAACGAATAGATGTCCGGAAAACTATATATTGTTGGTACTCCAATCGGGAATCTGGACGATATGAGCATCCGGGGATTAAGAGTCTTGCAGGAGGTTGATCTGATCGCTGCTGAAGATACGAGACATTCGATTAAGCTGCTCAATCACTTTGAAATTTCCAAAAAGATGGTGGCCTATCATCAACATAACGAACAACAGTCCAGTGAAGGCCTCATGCAACTGTTAAAACAAGGCCAGGACATCGCCCTGATTTCCGATGCCGGGATGCCGCTGATCTCTGATCCGGGATCGGTGCTGGTAAAAAGCTGTGTTGAGAATGACATTGCGCTGGAAGTGGTTCCCGGCCCTAACGCCGGACTCTGCGGTCTGGTGCTGTCAGGACTTAATACCCGCTCTTTTTTGTTTCTCGGTTTTTTAGGCAAAGAAAATAAGGCCGTTAAAGAAGGCCTTAAACGAATCGAAGCATCGGAGTTTACCGTCGTCCTTTACGAATCCCCCCACCGGCTATCAAAAACCCTGGAAATTCTTGATCAGCAGGGTCTGGGTCACCGGCAGATGAGTATTTCAAGAGAAATTACCAAACGCTACGAGGAAACCCGCTATGGCACGATCAAGGAACACCTTCATTATTATCAGGAGCAGTCCCCCCGCGGCGAATATGTGCTCTGTATTGAAGGCCGGACCGCCGACGAAGGCAACGCCGCAGCTGGACTGGAACTGGAAAGCCTGAGTCTCGAAGAACATCTGGAATATTATCTGAATACGGGCCTGCCGGAAAAAGAAGCCATGAAAGCCGTGGCCAAAGACCGGAATATTTCCAGGCGGGATGTTTATAATGCGGTTAAACGATAAAGCCCTTGAAAAAATCTGGAATTAAAGTATAATAGGGATAGCAATTAAAAAAGCAATAAAAAATTACGATGAAGAGAAGAGTAGGTGTGGGCACTGTGAAGAGCGAGCCGGGATGGTGAAAGCCGGTGACAGAAAAAGCATTGAAGATGGCCTCGGAGTAAGTTTGGGTGAATGTTTTAGCCTGGACCGCTTGACGCGATAAAACTGAAAGTTTAGATAACTTATGAAGGCATTATTTGTGAGAATAGTGCGAACTAAGGTGGTAACGCGAACCCTTCGCCCTTAACTGGACGGGGGGTTTTTTGTGGATTAAGCCATCAAATACGGAAGAATCAATAAAAGGAGAAGTTTATGACAGACAAAACATTTTATATTTCAACCCCCATTTATTATCCCAGTGGAAACCTGCATATCGGCCATACCTATACCACGGTGGCAGCGGATACAATTACCCGGTTTAAAAAACTGCAGGGCTATGATACCTATTTTTTAACCGGTACCGATGAACATGGCCAAAAGATTGAAAAGGTGGCCGAAGCCGCAGGAGTTGCGCCTCAGGCCTATGTCGATGGGATTGTCACCGGGATCAAAAACCTCTGGGAGACGATGAACATCAACTACGATCAGTTTATTCGAACGACCGATCCCGAGCATGAAAAAACGATTCAACGTATTTTTAAAAAGCTCTATGATCAGGGTGATATTTATAAATCCAACTATGAAGGTTGGTACTGTACGCCGTGCGAATCGTTCTGGACCGAAAGTCAATTAGTCGATGGGAATTGTCCGGACTGTGGACGGCCGGTGGAAAAAGCCTCGGAAGAAGCCTACTTCTTTAGAATGTCAAAATATGCCGATGGTCTGATGAAATATATTGACGATAACCCTCACTTTATTCAGCCCGAATCGCGAAAAAATGAAATGATCAATAACTTTATTAAACCCGGCTTGCAGGATTTATGCGTTTCCCGGACCTCCTTTACCTGGGGGGTACCGGTGGATTTTGATCCCGGACATGTCGTTTATGTGTGGATTGATGCCCTGCCCAACTACATCTCAGCCCTCGGTTACCTCAATGATAAACCCAACCTGATGGATCGGTACTGGCCGGCTGATGTTCATCTGGTCGGCAAAGATATTATCCGTTTCCATACCATTTACTGGCCAATTATCCTGATGGCGTTAAAATTACCGCTACCCAAACAGGTTTATGGCCATGGTTGGATCCTTCTAAAAGGTGGCAAAATGTCCAAATCGGTGGGGAATGTGGTCGATCCGGTGGTACTCGTGGAAAAGTATGGCGTCGATGCCGTGCGCTACCATGTGCTTCGGGAAATGAGCTATGGTTCCGACGGCGTTTATAATGAAGACCTGCTAGTCAGCCATATCAATTCCGATCTGGCCAATGACCTCGGCAACCTGCTCAGCCGGACCCTGGCGATGACCGATAAATACTTTGGCGGTGTGATTCCCAAAGAACGGGAAAAAGCTGAAATCGACCGTGACCTGATTGAACTGGCCGAGAAAACCCCGGGGCTTGTCAGTGCTTACATGGACAAACTGGATTTTAGCCGGGCCCTGGAAGAAACCTGGAAACTGATTTCCCGTTCCAATAAATATATTGATGAAACCCAACCCTGGATACTGGGAAAAACCCCGGAAAAACAAGCCCGATTGGCCCAGGTGATGTATAACCTGACCGAAGCGCTACGGATTGTCACGGTGCTGATTTCCGCGGCAATGCCAGAAACCGCCCAAAAAATCGGCGAACAGCTAAAATGTCCGGCGGATTGTTTAACCTGGGACAGCTTAAAGCATTTTGGGGGCTATCCCGAAGGCCTCAAAATTGAACGTTGCGACGCCCTGTTCCCGCGGATTGAGCTTGAAAAAAAGGAAGCTAAACCGGTCAAAGAAGCTGCGAAAGCCAAAAAAGAAAAGGATGCCGAAACGCAACAAGAACTGCCGGAGGGCCTGATCACCATTGACGACTTTGCCAAGGTGAAGTTGCGGGTGGCCGAAGTGGTGGCCTGTGAACCCCATCCCGATGCCGATCGATTACTGGTTTTACAGCTTTTGGTGGGTCAGGAAAAACGTCAGGTGGTATCTGGTATTGCCAAATATTATGCCCCGGAAGATCTGGTTGGAAAAACCGTCATTCTGGTGGCTAACTTAAAACCGGTCAACCTCCGGGGTCTGGAATCCAACGGGATGATTTTAGCCGCGACCAAGGGCAAAAAATTGTCATTGGTGACGGTCGATGGTATTCCCTCCGGCGGAAAAGTTTCATAATAATTAGAACGATTTGCTGGCTGGTTGAAAATGGTTGTAAGTCAACCAGCCATGAAGCTTAGCGGCGCGTGGCTACAAACCAGGTAATACTGGTTGCGAATAAGGCCAGTGAAAGTAAAGCGGTAAGCATACTAGACGTTTGCCAAATCAGGATGGTTGACCAATTCGGCCCGATAAGTACAAGCAAAGCCCAGCAGATTAGAGTCACAATCAGACAGCTACCCGTTGCGATGATGTGCTTTTTTGTTATAGGCTGTCGCTTGGGCATTTTCTTTTGGCGTAAACCCCAAACAAAGAACAGCAGCGCCAAGAGCCCACAAATAATGGTGGCCGAGGACAAGGCGATGTCAAGAAACTGGGTCGCGTTTATTTGATAGGACTGAGCCAGATTACCCGCCAGGATATCCTTAACTTTTAACACTAAATTGAGGTTCGTATTTGTGCCGTTGCTCAACAAGCAGATGGCGGTATTTTCTCTTGGCAGCAGGACCACTTGGGTGGCAAAATTGGGGTTGCCGCCAGCGTGCTCAATAATTGTTTGGTCGGAATTGACGGACCATCCCGCGGCATAAAACATGCCGTTGACATCCGAAACGGATTGGTCCCCCTGATGCGAGGTTTTAATAACCTTACGGAATATTTCGGGTATATCCGAAACAATCCCCATTTGGATGCCCATCCATCGAGCCATATCATGGGTGCATGAGATGATGTAGCCGGCCGGTTTATTCCCGGTAAAATCCGGGGCATCATAGGGGGTCGTGATAAAGAAGCAAGAGCGGTAGCCCTGGGCTAATTGTCCGGTAGCTTGAGCAGCTTCTTTGTAAACATAGGTCTGGTTTAACCCTAACGGCTGAAACACTTGTTTTTTCATGTAGTCTTCATAGCGCTGACCGGATACGACCTCAATAACCAAACCCAAGACATCATAATTAACCGTTCCGTAATCATACTGCTCACCCGGATAAAATGACAGATTAGTATCGACGAGCATTGCGACGGTTTTTTTTAGCATATCCGGCGTATTGCCCTGGGGAATGTATTGACTGTGAAGGCGATTTGTTAAGCCGCTGGTATGGTGTAAAAAGGTATTAAGGGTGACACCTTGCATATCAACGGGTTTCCCCTGATAGTTTAAGGTAAACCAGGGTAAATATTTTTGGATCGGGTCATTCATTGACAGTAGCCCTTGTTCTTCCATTAGCAGGATACCCATGCCGGTAAAAGCTTTACTGACCGAAGCCAGCTCATAGAGCGTGTTTTCATTTGCGACTTGTCGCTTTTCACGATTTGCATACCCGGAAGAAAAGTAGTACACCTGGTCATTCGCAAGTATTGAGAGGGACATCCCGGGTACACCTGAGACACGACAGGCATCATCCAACAAGGTTTGGATAGAATCAGATTGCGACGTCGACAGTGCATAACCGGGTGTTGTGAATCCCGGGAATAGGATCAGTGCTACTAAAACAAAAGCAATAATATTTTTCATAGACGCTCCGCTTTGAAGAAATGATGTGAGACTCATATAAATAATCGCCATTTACCGTTTACAACCCTTGTGAACGGCCATTAACTTTTTTATAATCATTTTACCACATCCATAAAAGTGTGTCATTTCCGTTTTTCCCCCCGCCTCCAAAACCGGGAATTGATCCTTGTTAATAAAGCACACACTAAAAAAAGTCTCAACAGCATCGTGCTGTTAAGACTTTTTTAAAGTACCGGATTAAAGGTTTTTCATCGTGTCGAGGTATTCGTTTTTGTCACGGACACCAACGAATCGATTGATCGCCTCACCGTTTTTAAAGAAAACCACGGTGGGAATACTCATGACCCGGAATTGTTGGGCCAGGGTCTGGTTTTCATCCACATTGATCTTACAAACCTTCATATTTTCGCCAAGCTCCTGAGAAATTTCATCAATGGTCGGGGACAGCGCTTTACAAGGCCCACACCATTCTGCCCAAAAATCGACCATGACAGCGCCATTATAGGATAAAATTTCGGTTTCGAAATTTTCCATATTGATATTAATAATTTTTTCACTGGACATTGTTCTTTTCACCTCATAAATGTATTTGCGCAAACATTATATAATAATTCCCACGAAGTTTAAAGGATAAAAGTAAAATTTCTCAGTTTAAAGGCAGACGGTTGTGTTAGAATAAAGTCATGAAAAAAATGAGCATGACAAAAAAGATGGATATAAAAAAGAGCATCATAAAAAACGAACTCGATAAAATTAACAGCCAGAATACCTGTCGGTTTCATATGCCCGGACATAAGGGCCGGGGTGAAGCGTTTGCCTTATACGACTACGATATTACGGAAATACCCGGTGCCGATAATCTCCACGATGCCCAGGGGATCATTGCCCAGGCCCAGACTAAACTGGCGACGATTTATCAAAGCGACGAAGCGGCGATTCTGGTAAATGGCACCACCACCGGCATTCACAGTGCGATTATGGGGACCTGTTCCCCGGGAGCACAGTTATTGGTGCCGACTAACTGTCATCGGGCGGTTTTTGGAGCGCTTAGTCTGGGTCGCATTGAAGCGGTTTTTATCACCCCGGAGCTTGAAGAGGATTTGGGTTTTGGCCGCTCAATCAGTGTCGCCTCGGTCCAGACGGCCCTGTCCCAAAATCCCCAAATTGGGGGCATGATTCTGACCAACCCCAGCTATTACGGTACCACCAGCGACTTAGAAAAAATTGCCGAAATTCTTCATGAACAGGGAAAATTCTTAATTGTAGATGAAGCCCATGGCGCTCATCTGGCTTTTAGTGATAAACTGCCCCTGGACGCCCTGTCGGCCGGAGCCGATGTGGTGATTCAGAGTACCCATAAACTACTGGGGTCCCTGACTCAAAGCTCGCTGATTCATTTTCAGGGCAGCCTGGTCGATCGGCAAAAGATTAAATCGTTTCTTAGCTTACTCCAAAGTTCGTCACCCAGTTATCCGCTGATGATTTCGGTAGAAGAGGCCGTCGACGCCGCTTATGAAAAGGGCGAAATTATTTTTAATACCATTGCCTTGGCCCATCAGGAATTCTGCCGGAATCAGAACGACAAGCAGCCGATTACCCTGTATGAGGGCAGTGACCCGGCTAATCGGTATGACCGCAGCAAGTGGCTTTTTGTGACCCGGGGTATTACGGGAACCGAAGTGGAAGCGTGGCTGTCAGCAAGGTATGGCATTCAATGTGAGCTTTCAGCAGATCATTACGTGCTGGCAATGACTGGGATGGGAACAAGCCAGGATGATTTAAAAAGAATAACCCAAGCTATCTGTGATATAAATAAAATCGTCAGGCAGGGTTTGCCTGAAAAAAAAGAAATAAAGACCCGTCTTTGGGAGCACATAAATTTTACCGCCGCGGTGCAAACAGAAATGCCTCTTTGGGAAGCCCTTGCTTCGGAACACCGCGGCAAGATAGAACTGGAGCTGGCCGCTGGCCAGCTCGTCGGGGATTTCATTATTCCCTATCCCCCGGGGATACCGGTTTTACTGCCCGGCAGCCGGATCAGCCCGGAAATGGTCGTTTATCTGAATGATCTGTTGGATCAGCAGGTCGCGGTGGTGGGGATTGATACAAAAAGAGAAATAACAATCATAAAAAAGGAGCCGGTAAAAATGGAAAAGAATCATCAGGGACAACTCATCGTCATCGAAGGGGTGGACGGCAGTGGCAAACAAACCCAAACAGAGCTGCTCTATGACCGGCTGTTAAAAGAGGGGCAAAAAGTGAAAAAAATTGCTTATCCCCGCTATGACAAAAAATCCTCAGCCATGGTAAAATTATATCTGGAAGGGGCCTTCGGAAAAGATCCCGGCACCATCAGCCCGTACATTGCATCCACCTTTTACGCAGCCGACCGTTATGCGTCCTATAAAGAAGATTACGAGGACTTTCTGAATCAGGGCGGACTGGTCCTGGTCGATCGCTATACCACCTCTAATATGGTCCATCAGGCGGGAAAAATAAAAGATCCTGGGGAACGGAAACGTTTTCTTGACTGGCTGTGGGATTATGAATTTAATCTCTATGGTCTGCCGATTCCGGATCAGGTGTTTTTTCTTAACATTCCCCCGGAGATCAATCAGCAGCTGATTAAAAATCGGAACAATAAAATAACGGGCAAACAGGAAAAAGACATCCACGAAAGCAGCCCGGAGCATCTGAGGGATTCCTACCACAGTGCCTTGGCCCTGGTTTCGGAATACGGATGGACGGAAATAAACTGTGTTTTAAATAACCAGTTGCGAAGTATAAAAAGCATCCATGAGGAAATCTGGGAATGCATAGAGGAGCGTAAAAAAAATGATTGAAGATCAATATATCTATTTAACCATGGCCGACTCAGATATGGATTTTATCCTGCTTAAAAATTATCTAAGTGCCAACGGGATACCGGTAATCACTAAAGAAAAAGGGTTTGGTGGACCCATCCGCAGTATCTTCATGGGAAATTTTACGCCGGCTCATATTGAGGTTTTTGTCAAAGAGAGTGATTTAGAAGAGGCGATAAAACTTCTGGATTATGAAGAGTTCAGTGCCGAATTAGATGAAGAACTGGGGCTGGATACTGAGGATTGGGATGACAGCGATGATAGCAATAATAGCAAAAAGAATAAACCGAATTAGTCACTGTCTTGGAGAGGAAAAAAATGTTTGAAAAGATACAGGGGCATCAAACCATCACCAGTCATCTTGAGAAAGAAATAAAGACCGGCGAGGTCAGTCATGCTTACCTTTTTTCAGGAATCGACGGCCTCGGAAAAAAGAAAACGGCCCGGGAATTCGCCAAAGCGCTTTTATGTCAGGATCAGCGTGATAAAGGCTGTGGCCATTGTCCGGTCTGTACCCAGATTGATCATGAAAACCACCCGGACGTTAAAATTATTGGTCCCAAAGCCGGTGAAGCCAGCATTAAGATCAGTCAGGTCCGGGAAATGATCAGTGAGCTGTCAATTAAACCCTACTCTGGTAATTGGCGGATTAATATCGTGGATGGGGCCGAAAGAATGACCCCTGAAGCTCAGAACAGTTTGCTAAAATCATTAGAAGAGCCGCTTTGTTATAATATTTTTATTCTCATCACCAGTCATATCCAATCCATTTTGCCCACCATCCGATCGCGCTGTCAGAGTTATCATTTTCAGCCGCTGAGTCTTGTCGATCTGGAGACCGTTCTTTGTCAAGAAACTGATTTCGATAAGAATACGGTCTCGGAGGTTGTGGGGGCCGCCGGTGGGTCCCCGGGAATGGCCTTATATCTGCTGAGTAATAGCGAGATCCAGAAAGAACGGACCCATTTTCTCAGGGAGCTTTACAGCCTTTTAAAGGGCGATGAGATCAAGGTCTTTACCCTGGCGGAGGTGTTATCCAAAGATAAGGCCACCAGTCAGGCGATCCTGGAGTTTTTTATTCACTGGTTTTATGAGGTGAGTTTGCTGCTGGAAGGTCATCCCCTGCCGAATCATGGCGAGCCCAACCCGGCCCACAGAGCGTACCACCATTTGCTGGAAAACGAAAAAAATCAGGCCATTATTAAAACTTTATTTGAAATGATGGCGACGATACAATATAATGTTAACTTAAGATTACAATGGGAAAAGTGTTTCATTAAGATAATGAAAATTCAGAAAGGATAAATCCAATGGGAAAATCAGTCGTCGGCGTACGATTTAAAAAAGTGGGCAAAATATACTATTTTGATCCGCTGGATATAGCATTTGAACAGTTTGATCCGGTTATTGTGGAAACCGTCAGGGGCGTTGAGTATGGCGAAATTGCCTTGACCGCCAGAGTGGTGGATGAGGAAGAAATAGTGGCTCCGGTCAAACCGGTTATCCGTAAAGCAACAGCAGCCGATACCATTGAGTTTAATAAGCTCAAGAAAAGCGAGCAGGATGCCAAAGCGGTTTTTATTACCAAGGCAAAAAAACACAAGCTGGAAATGAAACTGGTCGATGTCGAATACACCTTTGATCAGAAAAAGGCGATCTTTTATTTTACGGCCGAAGGTCGGGTGGATTTTAGAGAATTAGTCAAAGATCTGGCTTCCATCTTTAAGGTGCGGATTGAGCTGAGGCAAATTGGGGTTCGCGATGAGGCCAAACTATTTAAAGGCTTGGGCGTTTGCGGACGAACCACCTGTTGTGCCCAATGGCTGGGTGATTTTACACCGGTGTCGATTAAAATGGCCAAGGAACAAAACCTTTCCCTTAATTCGACTAAGATTTCAGGGATCTGCGGTCGGCTTTTATGTTGTCTGACCTATGAACAGGAGTTTTACGAAGAAGTTTCCAAAAAATTGCCCAAGGTGGGACAAAGAGTCATTACAGCCGATGGCGAGGGTGAAGTATTTAAGTTAAGCATTCTGGAAGAAACCGTTTTCGTCAAAATTCAGGTCAATAAAGACGAAACGGAGGTAAAAAGATACCTTCTGGAAGAAATTGAAGTAAAAAAATTCGAAAAAGTCAAAAAAGACAAATAATCATCTTGATTTCACTACAAAAAAGGATATAATAAAGATGTTGTTAATGCTAAAAGGAGGGTTTTTAAATGGCTTATAAAATTACAGACGAATGTATAGCTTGTGGATCATGCATGGATGAATGTCCAGTAGAAGCAATTTCTGAAGGCGATATCTATGTTATCGATGCAGCTACTTGTACTGACTGTGGCGCTTGCGCGGAACAATGTCCAGTAGAAGCAATTGTTCAAGACTAGTTAGAAGTGTTAAGAAAAGGCACCTTTCAGATTTTCTGGAAGGTGCCTTTAACGTGGCATTGTTTTAAAACAGATTTTATTTTATGGTGTTAGATTATAAGATACCGGGGTAAATATATATTCAAGAAATAAAATTATGACAGATGAAATCTGGAGGAGGAAAAATGCAGAAATACGTATGTGATGTTTGTGGTTATGTTTATGATCCTGAGGTCGGGGACCCGGATAGTGGTGTGAGCCCAGGAACCGCTTTTGAAGATATTCCTGACGATTGGGTTTGCCCATTGTGTGGTGTCGGAAAAGAAGATTTTTCGCCGGAAGACTAGAAAATAACAATCAAAAAAGAGCTAAAGCTCTTTTTTTTATGGGATCAATGGGTTATAATGACAATGACTTTAGAAATATGGAGGACATATGGCAGTTAAAGCACGGGAAACCCTTGAGAGCAAACAAATCAGCATCACAACCCTGGGGATATTAATGGTGGTGGTGGTTGGCTATACTTTTTTATACAATCAGTTTGCCAATACCCTGGAAGATTATCGTTTAAAAACCATCGTTGGTGTGATCAGCCTGGTAATTATGATGGGTGGCTTTTTGATTTCGTTACGTTATATTACAACCATCTATGAGATGGTTATCACCCACGACCGGTTAATTATTGACCGAAAAATATTTTTCTGGAAGAAAACCGTCCTGGAAGTAAAAATTGAGGAAATTAAAAAAATTCTGCCAATTGAGGAAGCAAAAAAAGTTGAAGGACAGACGCGCAATTTCACCCTGACAAATATGGACGGAAAACGAAAATATATGGTCCAATATGAAACACAGGGAAAAATTTGTAGTGCAAAGATCCAATGTACCGGGAAATTCATAGATACTTTAAAAAAATTGGTCAAAATATGATAGCTTTAAGGAAATCTTAAGAGAAATAGAGTATTATTTAGTCATAACAAGTTACCCTCTTTCAAAGTTTTTAGAAAAAACCGAGCGCTTTTCACACGGCTTCGGTTTTTTTCTTTTTTGAAAAAAGTTAACAAAGACGTAAAAAGAATTTGCATCAGATAATTCGATAGTGTTAATATTACTAAAAGTCGGGTATAATAGTCCTAAGTAACTAAAGGCAGGAAAGGAAATACCAATGGAAATTGTAGCAATTATGGGAAGTCATCGAAATAATCACAACACTCAGAAAGCCGTCGACTATTTTATTGGCAAACTTAATGTGGAGTACGAGTTATTTGAATATAATATTAATCAAATAAACGTTCAGGCTTGTATCGCCTGTGATTATTGTATTCCGCATCAGGGAGAATGTGTGATTGAAGATGATATGACCGGGATTTATCAGAAAATGGAAAGCTGTGATTTGCTGATTGTGGCCAGTCCGGTTTATTTTAGTGCTTTTCCATCAAAAATAAAGGCCCTGATTGATCGAACCCAGATGATTTATAACCTTAAAGATAAATCATCGATCAAAAAGAAAAAAATTCTGATTATTGGCGTCGGTGGGGCACCTCATTATCCACGTCAGTTTCAGGCCATTGATAACACCCTGGAATGGTATAAAAAAACCCTGAGTTGTGATGAAATCGGCTTTGTTCAGTTTTCCCATACCGATGAGCGACCAGCATTGGATAACACAACGTGTTTGAACGAACTGGAAGAAATTGCACAAAAAATAAATACGCCACTGGCTAAAAATTAAAGAGATTAAAAAAAAGGAGATAAAAAATGGCAAAGATACTAGATCAAACAGAATTTGATAACTTGGTGATAAATGGAAAAGGCGTTGTCCTGGTAGATTTTTTTGCGACCTGGTGCGGGCCCTGTAAAGCATTGGCTCCCGTTTTAGAAGACGTCGCTGAGCAGATTAAAGACAAAGCCAGTGTTTATAAGGTCGATATCGATCAGACTCAGAGCCTGGCCCAGCAATACCGGGTAATGAGTGTGCCAACGATGAAAATATTCAAAAACGGCGAAGTCGTCGAAACCATTGTCGGGCTCCAGTCAAAAGGCGTTTTGGTAGATAAGCTAAATTATTATGCCGGTTAATTAAGCAATAAAAAAGAGGGATCACTTCATTAAGGAGTGGTTCTTTTTTTTAGATTCATATTCAAAACCTTAAGAAAAATAAGGAGACCGTTTTCATTTTAAGACAAATCAGCCAAGTTGTCGGGATTTTAGACAAGTTTAATCAATCGTATAATTACAAGCTGAACAGCGTCGTGCTATACTCCTTTACGCACATGAAAGGAGCAAAAATGAATAAAAATAGAGTCAACAAAGCCAATACGGTGAGACTTATCGTTATCATCGGCGTCATTATTATTCCCCTTATGTATAGTTTTTTCTATCTCAGTGCCTTTTGGGATCCCTACTCAAAACTGGATAATTTACCAATCGCACTCGTCAATAACGATGTGGGCGCCAGCATCAATAATCAACAGCGAAATCTCGGTGACGAATTTCTCGATAAACTGATTAAGGATGGCACCTTTAAGTACGTGATCACCGATGAAGCCACCGGGCGAGCCGGGACCGAAGCGGATGATTACTATGCCATGATTGTGGTGCCGCGCAGTTTTTCACAAAATATTGCGTCTGCGGCCACCGTCAATAAACAGGCGGCCAGCATTATCTTTTCGCCCAACGAAAAACGAAATTATTTAGCCAGTCAGATTTTAGGAAAAGCTGAGCTGCAAATGGAAACCAGCTTACGCGAGAGTATCTCTGGCGAAATCGTCAACAATCTGACCGATCAGGTCGCCAAGGTGCCCGGTCAGTTGGGGACCCTTAACGATGGGTTAAGCCAGCTTTCCAGTGGCTCGGCCCAATTGCTGACGGGCTCTAAGACCTTAGCTAACGGCACCGATTCGCTGGCCGCCGGTTCCCGGGAATTGGCAACGGGCTCGGAGACTCTGGCATCTGGCACCCAGGCCCTCGCCGCCGGCAGTCAGACCCTGGCCGATGGGACCCAAACCCTGGCCGCCGGAACATCAGAATTTGCCGCAAAATTTACTGATTTCAATGATGGCATCAGTACCCTCAAAAGCGGTTCAGCCCAGGTCAGTGATGGCGCATCGACCCTGGCTGACGGAACCGAGCAGCTTAATCAGGGGATTCAGGCCTATACCGCTGGGGTCGATACCCTGATTGGCAATGTCAACCAGACTTCGGCTTTTATTTCAGACTTTGTCGGCGAACATCCCGAATTAATGGCCGATCCCCAGTTTGCGGCCTTTATTTCGAATATGGCCTCCAGCGATAATGCCGAGAGCATTGCCCAACTGGAAGCGGCGGGCAGTCAGTTAAGCGGAGCATCCGATGCCATTGCTACCGGCACCCAGGCATTGGCCGCCGGTACCAGCAATCTGGATGATGGGATTGCCATCGTCAGTGCCGCCGCCGGTCAATTAAACAATGCCGCTGATAGTATCTCAGATGGTGCCAGTGCCGTTTCAGATGGCGCCTCATCACTGACAAACGGCGCTACTGCGGTATCAAACGGGGCCACCACCTTGACCAATGGCGTTTATACCCTGGCTGACGGTGCTACCACCCTGGCGAGTGGTGCCACGACCCTGGTCGATGGTCAGCAGCAGTTAGGCAACGGCATTACTACCGCCCAGAACGGCGTCACCACCGCCGTGAATGATGCCAATGCCGATACCGCCAAATTAAATGGTTTGGGCACCTATGTCAGCGAGCCGGTAACTGTGGACGATGAGATTATTGACCCGATTGCCAACTATGGCACCTACTTTTCGCCCTACTTTATGTCCCTGTCGCTATGGGTTGGGGCCTTGATTATCTTCTTTGGGATCTATTTTGATGCCGATCAGAAATTCAAGATTTTGTCCCGGGAAAGCAGTAATAAAACCGCCCGCAGTTTTATCTACCTGTTGTTGGGCCTGGCCCAGGCGATTTTGCTGGGCAGTATCATTAAATATGCTTTAGGGCTGGAAATCGCCCATACCGGCTTATACTTTGTATCAGTTTGTCTGGTCTCGATGACCTTCCTGGCGATTGTCCAGTTCTGTATTATCCACATGGGCGATGCCGGGAAATTTGTGGCATTGACGCTGCTGATTCTGCAGTTGACTTCCTGTGGCGGGACCTTCCCGATCGAAACGGTGCCAAGATTCTTCCAGGTGCTTTACCCCTTTATGCCGATGACCTATTCAGTAGTGGTGTTTAAGGACACCATTACCGGTGCGATTTCGGGTGACTTCTGGCATAGTTTCCTGATTCTGGCTATTTATCTGGTGGTGTTCTTTGCCGCCACGATTTTACTGACCATGATTAAGAAACGGAAAGCTGATAAAAAAGATATGACGGTCAAAGCCGAACTGAATTCAGACCAGTCATTCTAAATAAGTAGAATTAAATATTTAAGATAGGGGCGATCAGTGATGACCAGGGGGTCAGACCCTCGCCCGCACACTGCACAATGACCAGTTCAATTGCAAAAATCTTTAATTCAATATATATAGACCAAAATAAAAAGAACGCTGCATATCATCAATATGTGGGGTTCTTTTTATTTGCCGTCGATCACTTTGAAATAACAAGCTGAAATGATATAATTATTCTTAAAAAAGATCATGAGGAGTATCTGCATGTCCGATGCGTCAATTACCAAAAAAGCCATCGCCAAAGGCTTTAAGCATATTCTAACTAATAAAAGTTTTGAAAAAATCACCATCGCTGAAATTACCGCCGAGTGTGGTCTGAACCGCCAGACCTTTTATTATCATTTTCAGGATAAATACGATCTGATCAACTGGATCGTTTATCAGGAAGCGATCCTCGTGATCAGAAAAGATCTGACGATCGAAAACTGGGACGTCAAGGTGCTGGAGCTACTAACGACGATGAAAAGTGATAGCCATTTTTATCAAACGACCCTAAAAGAGATCGCTGGCACCGAATTTCAGAACTATCTGTTTACCGTCACCAAGGAAATTTTTATGGAAATGATTGAACACCTGTCCCGTGATCGCAAAATGAACTCGGAAGCAGTCCCGGTGATGACGCCCCAGAAGAAAACATTCACCGCCGAATTTTTATCTTATGGGGTGGTGGGGATGATCATTGACTGGGCGCAAAACGGGATGAAACAATCGCCCGAGGAAATCACCATCAGCATCAAGGATATTATCAACGGGGCCCGGATGTTTGCCGTTTCCCGCTATTTTCAGGAACTGACCAAAGCATAACAGCGAAGACCGGCTGAATAAACAGCCCCAAATAAGCAACAAGAAAATTTAAGGAGTCCATATGAAAAAGAATGAAGAGATTGAATTAACGATAGAAGGATTTAATTTCCCCGGTAAATCCTGGGGCATGCATGGCGAAAAAAAAGTCGTTATGAAAAACGGCCTGCCGGGCCAACGGGTACGGGTGAATATTGCCAAGAAACGAAAAAAATATGAAGGCCGGATCGTGGAAGTACTGGAAAAAGCTCCTAATGAAATTGACGCCGCCTGCGCTGTCTTTGCCAAATGCGGGGGCTGTACCTACCAGAACCTGCCCTATCAAGAACAGCTCAAACTCAAAGAAAGCTACGTCTTAAACCTGCTTAATCAGGCCGGGATAACAGACTTTGCCTATGAGGGGATTGTCCCCAGCCCCGAGGTTTTTGGTTACCGGAATAAGATGGAGTATTCTTTCGGCGATAACGAAAAAGAGGGCCCGCTGATGCTGGGACTTCACGAACAGGGCAGCTTTTATAATATCGTCAAAACCGATGGCTGCAAGATTACCGATGAAGATTTTAACCAGATTCAAACGGCGGTGCTGGGCTATTTTGCCCAAACCGGGGACAGCTATTTTCATAAACGCAGTCACGAAGGCTTTTTAAGACATCTGGTCGTGCGCAAGGGCAAACACACCGGCGATCTGCTGATCAATCTGGCCACCACCACCCAGGGAACGCTGGACGAAGCGGCCTTTGTTAAATGCCTGCTGGAGCTACCGCTTATCGGCCAGATCCGGGGAATTCTGCATACCCAAAACGATGGCGTCGCCGATGTGGTCAAAGCCGAAACGGCTAGAATTCTATACGGCGAAGATAAAATTGAAGATAAGATTTTAGGACTGACCTTTGAAATCACCAGCTTTTCCTTTTTCCAGACCAATACCTTAGGAGCCGAAAAACTCTATTCCGTCGTCCGGGACTTTGTCGGTCAGGAACAAAACGAAGTGATTTATGATTTATACTGCGGCACCGGCACCATTGCCCAGGTACTGGCGCCCGTTTCTAAAAAGGTGGTCGGCATCGAGCTGGTCGCCGAAGCGGTCGAAGCCGCCAAGGCCAATGCCACCAAGAATGGCCTCGACTACTGCCAGTTTATCGCCGGCGACGTGATGGTGGAAGTGGCCAACCTCCATGATCAGGCCGATGTGATTATTCTGGACCCGCCCCGGGACGGCATCCACCCCAAAGCGATCTTTAAAATTCTCGATTTTAAACCCAAGGTGTTTGTATATGTGTCTTGTAAGGCGACATCGCTGGCCCGGGATCTGCCGTTTTTTGTGGCGGCGGGGTATGCGGTGAAGAAGGTACAGTTGGTGGATATGTTTCCGCATGGGGGGCACGTAGAAGCGATAATTCTGATGACGCGTAGTGGTTCGGGCGATAAAAAGTAGAGGTGGACCACAACATATAGTGGTTTTGGCCTGAATTTTGGGCAAAAAACAGATAAAAAAATGACGTTTTTTGACCCCTGAAAAAGGGCTAAAATATAGATGACATATCTCAAAATTGAAGAATTCGATGATTTGGGGTCAGTTTGTAAGGAACAACTGAGTGTTGAATAAGTGTATAATATGAGGTAAATGTTGCGGATCAATTTAGATGCGATTAATGTTAAATTGGTAATAAACCATTACAAATGGAGGCGTATGAATATGGAATATACTGATGTAGAAAAACAAGTCCTGTCTCTTATTAAGAAGGCTGATTTCAGAAATATACCAAATAGTAATGTGTTGAGTTACGCTTCAAAACTGAATGAGTTGCGTCCAGAAGTGGCGCAGCAGTTTCTTGCGCAGTTTCCTGAACTTTCAAAACTGATTCAGTCTTCGTTGGTTGAGTACAAAGAGATTCTTGATAAAATCATTTCAAGTGATGATGAGAGCACAAATCAAGTGTATGATATCTTAAACAAAGAAATTGAGAGTTTTCAAGAAAGTAGGAAAGAGTATATTCTATTTGCTGATAAAGTGCGTTCCGATTTAAGCAAGTGCCTTGATAATCCAAATTTGACTCCTGAACAACAGAATGAAATTATTGATCGCGAGATGGAGATTCTCCGAATGGTGGATAAAAAGGACGAAGATATACGAGTACAGGAAATGGAAGCTGTCCAGCTAGCCGATAAAAAAGACTCAGAAAAGAAAGAGTTTAATTGGAAGACTCTTAGCACCGCAAGTTTTGTAGTGCTCATTGCTGTTGGAATAGGTACAGCCGCATTAGGTGGTAAATTTGACATTAAACTACCTAAGATAATTTAATCCAATCATAAATAGAATATCTATGTGTAAAAAAAGAGAGTGTAAGTAAAACAATAATATTAAATTGATAAAAAAGTTAAGATTATGAGGCGAAGTTTTTAGGTCAACTTGGATGACCATCAGACTCCGCCTCTTTTTTTATGTTCAAAATTCTGAAAGAGAGGGAAAAAAGATGTCAAAGTATTTTATGAATGATTCAGAACTTCAAGAGCTAGAGCAGTTGATGATGTTGGTTCCAAATTTCTCACCAAGGGGTAGAGGAATAATTGTGGTACACGGATTTGGAAAGGTAGATGCACAAGAAAAAGAAGAAGAGGTCTTGCCAAACTTACCAGAGCAATTTAGATTTGATTTAGATATTGAATGTCTGAAAAGTAATGGTAGAGGTGCATCCTATGATCGATTCATTTCAAGTTGCTTTCATGAGTGTAAGTCGCACCGGCTTCAAAGTCGTCTTGAGCATTTGATTAGAAACTGCGCAGGTGATTTTTTCATAAGCCAATCACACAGAGGGAGATTCGGTTCTGTCTGTCGCCTACAAGAGATTCCAGTCGAAAATAGAAGTCCAATCCATCTGGCCGTTTTATTTCTATTGTCTGCTGATGATAAACTCTGGTCTGCAGCTAAGGATCATGTTTATGCTGATAGTTTTGATTTTAAGAAAATGAATCTAAGCGGTATCAATACTGATGGCTATGCTATCTATCAAATGGCAAAGACCATCTACACAGCAAAAGAATATATCAGACTGGATGAAATCGCTGACAAGTTTTTAATAGGTGATCAGGCATTCAAAGCAATCATTCATTCAATACTCATTGCCAAATACAGAGCGGCAGTGTTCCAAGTTAAGTTTAAATAAGCTACCTTTCTGCAAAAGCAAAATTTGTAGGATGTGTGGCTTTTTTTATTGCCACAAAACGAAATGGAGGGATTAGATTTGTACATGACAATCAAGAAATCAAACAACATGGAGGTATCGCTAATATGAACGGATTTAAATCTCGAAGAGAAGTTGAAAGCATCAAAGAGCAGTACCCTGTAGGCACTCGAATTGAACTCATCGGTATGGATGATCCATATGCACCTATTGAGTCTGGGACACAGGGAACCGTTGAAATTGTTGACGATGCAGGTACACTTCACATGAAATGGGATAATGGTAGAACACTGGGCATCGTTCCTGGGGAAGATCAGTTCAAAGTAATTACAAAGCCTTCTGAGGAAACAATGGACAATGAGCAAAAGCAAGGTATGGGAGGAATGAACATGTAAAAGATAATAGTACTAGAACTCAATCAAATGAATAATCAATGGTATAAGGGTACGGCATTTAAACCGTACATTTTTTATGCCATAAATCCAATGGGCCGCTTGAAAAACTGCAATATGCAGTGAATCAAGCGGCCTTTTTTTATTTCTAGAAACTATCCCACCAGAAAAGGAGGCGAGGAGGTGGAACATGTAAATTTAAATGAGAGATTTTTAGTTCACTTAAAAAGAAATCACACAGGTGCAGGGAGGGCTGTTCAGAGTAAGGGATTAGAACTTCGGTTTCAGATGAGCGGAAGGAAGATCCGTGACATTGTTAATGCACTCAGGTGCGAAGGACATCCTATCTGCAGTGACGATGGTGGTTATTATTATGGCGCTAATAAACAGGAGGTTCTCGCAAGCATACGACAGCTCAATAGCCGGATTGAAAAAATTGCAGAAGCAAAAAATGGTCTTGTAGATTCCCTGTCCCTCTATCCAGATTCAAGTAGCAATGAACAGCTTCAAATCTGGTTTGTGTGTGTGAAGGAGGGATGATTTATTAATAGTTTTATGAGTTGGATAGGTGGAAAGAAATCCATGAGGGAACTGATTGTTTCGCTCTTTCCGCTTTATTATGAAAGGTATATTGAAGTATTTGGTGGTGGTGGCTGGGTCTTGTTTCATAAACCGCCGGGCAATGATTTTGAAGTTTATAATGACTTTAATAGTCTACTCGTCAACCTTTACCGATGTGTGAGAGATCAATATGAAGAACTTCAAAATGAACTGAGGTATGTTTTAAATTCAAGAGAGGACTTTGATGAAGTCAAAGCTGTCCTTGATAAGGCGTATGTTGAAAATGACGTCAAACGTGCAGCTTGCTTTTATCAGCTCATCAGATACAGCTATGCATCAGGACTCACGAGCTTCGGTAGCCAACCCCATGACATCAGAAGCAATTTTCCAATTATTGAGCAAGCCCACAGAAGACTTGCGAAAGTAGTTATCGAGAATAAAGATTTTGAAAAGCTGATTCGGCAATATGATCGCCCTGTCAGCTTTTTTTATTTGGATCCGCCCTACTTCGACACTGAAAAATACTATAAGAATGTCGGAGAAGGTGGTTTTCAAAAGGAAGATCATATCAGACTAAGGTTACATCGATACAGCAGTTAAAATTCTGATTGCAGTAGTGCTTGGTGCATTACTTCTTGCAGGGCTTTATGCTTTGTTTGGTGACGTGGTCATGCCCACCCTCGAGCAAAGAATCAGGAATATGTTCAACTATGCCGGGTAGCAGCATCGTTCAAGCGGTGCTGTTTTTTTGTTTGATGGGATGTGCAGTCTGTACTGATATCAAAAAAAGAGAAATTCCAACAGCCATATGGTCATCGATGGCGCTGATATCACTGATTGATTTTAATGCTGTTCATCTGTTCGGCATATTGGCAGCACTCCCATTACTCATTGCAGCTATGATGAGTCCGTCAGGTATTGGCGGTGGAGATATTAAGATTGTAGCTACAGTCGGACTTGTTATCGGCTTTTGGAAAGCACTGATTGGGATGGCCATTGGACTGAGTCTAGTGATAATTTTTCATGGAGCATTAAAAATAATTTATAGAATCACGAGCAAGGAGTATGGGCGCAGGGCGTATCCGCTAGCGCCTTTTCTCGCTCTTGGCTATACATGTGTCTATTTCGTATAAAGGAGATGGTGATAGTGTTTGAAAAGGGACAACGATTTGAAACGAGTTATAACCATGAAACTTATGCATATGCAGGCAAGTGGTCAGGATCCATGGTACTTGCTCCTGAAAATGACGGGAATACAGAGGTTCTCATCTATACAGAGAATGAAGTAAATGAATTGATTGAGACTGGCGAGTTAAGGTTAATCGCGGGTCTGGAAATGGTGATGCGGTAATAATCTTATGATCATAAACTATAAAAAACGGAGGTACGTATGAATATTTTTAAAAACAGAATGGTTGTCGGGGTGTTTTGCATTGTGCTTTCACTCCTCATTTGCTTTGGCATAACGCCATTATTCAATAAAGGCATTAGCCAGAAGACTGAGATTGTCAGAGTGATTAAAGAAATCAAGGCTGGCGCTCAAATTACAAAGGATATGGTACAAAACATTGAAGTCGGTGGATACAATCTTCCATCAGATGTTGTGAAATCAAAAGAAACTGTTGTTGGAAGCTAAGAATGCTTATGCAGCTGACAAGATTATTATGACGGATATGTGTGACAGCCTAATTTGTGAATCTATTTATGGCGGATTTATTATGAATTGTCCTGATCAGAATCTATGTCAAGAAATCATCACTCATTTGGCTCCTATACAAATGGGAGAAGTGGAACCGAAAGATTTCCCAGTGGCGACAAGAGAAGAACTGCAAGCACTTTGGGATGATGAAGAAGCATCTGTAATGCAGGCTGAAATTAGAATGTTGTGAATTAAAAAAGCCCAGATATAGAATCTAGGCATGATTTTTATAATAAATGTATGATAATTCCTAATATCAATATGATTGAAATTATTCTATGACTAACAAACCACAATCCTTGTCTCTTTTTAAAAATGTAAGCCCCAGACATGCCTAATAACATTTGAATAAGCAATATACCACCTGCTATCAGGCCTGTAGTGCTCACTTCACGAAATGTTGACTGAATATAAAAATGTAGTAAGAGGGTTATAATTGTAGCAATTCCCCAGAATTTATGATGCCGTACAAATATTTTCATGAAAAGAGCATTGAATTTTTTATATTTAAGCGTGGAATTTATTAATTTTGAATATTTTTTATTAATATATTTTAATATGTAATTCGCTAAGGTTGCCCCAAAAGAGAACACCGTCAGCCAACCTAGAAATTCACCTATTTCACCCATTTGTATATACCTCCATATAGCATTTATAATATCAGGTATTCAAAAACAAAGCAATTCATCGTGTATTGCTTCTAATTAGAATTATTGAATAGTAAAATATGACCTATAATAGTTACATCTCAATGGACAAGTTTCTAATATAAAACCACTTGACAAAACTATAATCTATATGATATTATTTTTGTATCTAATTGCACTGCATATAAATCTACAGTACAAACTGAGCAGGCGATGAACTTATTAGTAAGTTCATGGGGCTGGGCCTAACTAGGCAGCGGGTAAATATAACTCGTGGGACAGTAATATGTTCCACGGGTTTTTTTGTACCTATTTTTGGACATATCTGAAGATTGCAATGCCATAGAGCTATCTTTAATATTAAGCGAAAGTGGAGGTAACTTTTATGACAGAACAAAAAATCACTGAGTTGAAGGGGTTGACAACCTCAGAGGCAAAAAAACTTCAGGAGCAGTTTGGAAAGAATGAGCTAGTACCTGAAAAGAAAGAAAATATATTTCATAAAATTTTTCATGTCATTACTGAACCAATGTTTTTGTTGCTGATAATCGCAGCAGGGGTTTACTTTGTTCTAGGAGAACCTAAGGACGGAGCAATTATGTTAGTATTCGTAGTTGGAATAATTAGCATCGAGGCAATACAAGAATGGAAAACAGATAAAACATTAAAGGCATTAAAAGATTTATCGGCACCACACATTAAAGTACTACGTGATGGAGAAGAAAAAACTATAAACAGTTCTGATTTGGTTCCTGGGGATATCATGTATATTGCTGAGGGTGTTAAGATACCAGCAGATGGAACTGTTGTAAGGGCAAGTACGTTATGTGTTGATGAATCATCTCTTACAGGAGAGTCCCTTGGTGTCTGGAAATTAACTAGTGAAAACTATATAAATGAAAATAATGATTATTGGCGCCGTGACTATTGCTATGCTGGAACGCTTGTCACTCAAGGAACTGGAACGATTTTGGTCGATAAAATTGGACTATCAACTGAATATGGAAAGATTGGTAAGGAAATTGCACTTGCTCCTGTTGGAGATACGCCACTTCAGAAACAGACAGGTAGACTTGTAAAACTGTGTGGTACGATTGCAGCGGTTCTGTTTGTTTTAGTAGGTGTTGTAACGTTCTTCAATATCCCTGATCACGCTTTTAAAAGCAGAATTATTGAAAGCATCTTATCAGGTATAACTCTTGCAATGGCAATGATACCAGAGGAGTTTCCTGTTATTTTAACAGTTTTTTTATCAATGGGAGCATGGAGACTGGCTAAAAAACAATCTCTTGTAAGGAGACTTCCATCAGTTGAGACTCTGGGTGCAGTTTCTGTGCTCTGTGTCGATAAAACTGGTACTATAACACTAAATAAGATGGCTGTTAGAGAAACCTATAGCAAATCAGGTGACGAAAAATATATATCCAAGATAATGGGTATGGGATGTAAATCGGATGCATATGATCCAATGGAAAAAGCTATGATAGCCCGCTGTGAAGAATTGGGTATATCGAAGGATATTCTTTTTGGTGGACGATTGTTAAAAGAGTATGCCTTCACTGATGAAAATAAAATGATGGGGAATGTGTGGAGAAACGGCAATGATATTGTAGTTGCTGCAAAAGGTTCTCCAGAAAGAATCCTAACATTATGCAACCTTTCCTCTGAAGAAAGACAGATTGCAGAAGCTAAAATCTACGAAATGTCAAAACAAGGCCTTCGTGTTATAGCCGTTGGCCAGATGAGTATTAAAATTGAAAATGAAATTCCGGATACTCTCACAGACTGTAGACTGGAGCTTTTGGGAATGGTAGGTCTTGCAGATCCACCAAGAGAATCAGTAAAAGAAGATATTAATACCTGTACAAAAGCTGGAGTTCGAGTTGTTATGATTACTGGGGACAACGGAATTACAGCGAGTTCTATAGCAAAACAAATCAACATGCCTAATAGCGATCACATAATAACGGGTGATGAACTCAGTGAAATGAGTGATGACGAACTGAGAGAAAAAGTGAAAGATGTTAGTATCTTTTCACGTGTTCTTCCTGAACACAAGATGAGGATTGTCAAAGCATTTAAAGAAAATGGTGAAGTTGTAGCTATGACAGGAGATGGTGTCAACGATGCACCAGCATTAAAATATGCTGATATTGGAATAGCAATGGGTAAACGAGGTTCCGAAGTTTCTAGGGAAGCAGCGGATTTGATACTTCTAGATGATAATTTTTCAACCATTGTGGATACCATCAAGGATGGTAGGCGAATATATGACAACATTAAAAAGGCGGTTGGTTATGTATTTACTATCCATATTCCAATAGCATTTGCTTCATTGCTAGCACCTTTAATGGGAATAAGTCCCACAAGCCTTTTGCTACTTCCGTTGCATGTAGTTTTACTTGAACTTGTAATTGATCCAACGTGTTCAATTGTTTTGGAGCGCCAGCCAGCAGAACGTGATATTATGCAAAGACCGCCACGAAATCCAAAAGAAAAGCTTTTAACGGCTAAAATGCTATCTAAGAGTGTCATGCAAGGATTAGTGATCTTCGGAGCATCTTTTGCAACATACTACAATTTTATAAATATGTATCCAGAAAATGCGCCACTTGCAAGAACAATGGGATTGAGCATTATATTCCTATCTAATGTACTGCTTGTACAAGTAAACAGTTCAAATACAGATTTTGCTATAAGAACTTTTATCAGACAGATAAAGGATAGAGTAATGTGGGCAGTAATTATTGGCACATTATTGGGACTGTTAGTTATGCTCTATACGCCAATTAGCGGATTCTTGAAATTGACATCTTTATCATCAGAGCAATTGTTGCTTGCAGCAGGAATTTCATGTATAGCGGTTCTGTGGTATGAGTTGATTAAACTAGGCAAACTCGTGATTCTGAACAAAAGTAAATAATGGTCAAATAGGAACATAAAACAAATACTGAATAAAGGGGAGTAAGATTATGAGTTTCTTTTCAAAGTCTTCAAAAAAAGGTCATTACAAAAATGGTAATCATGGAAGCGCCCACTATCAGAAAAAAGGTATTCTAGGTGGTATCTTTGATATGTTAGCATCTAGAAGTCATTCGGGTGGTCATTATAATGACTATAGAAATCAACACAATGAACCAAGACAGAGTCAAGCTATTCTCAACCAAGGTTCATTACAATGTAGCAAGTGTAGTAGAAATATACCAGCGGGTTCAAAGTTTTGTCTGAATTGCGGTGAGCAGGTTAAAGTGGAATTGTATTGCCAAAATTGCGGTGGAAAAATGCCGCCCAATGCTAAATTCTGTAACAATTGCGGAAATAAACTGAATGGTTAAGCTGATACAATGCTTTAGAAATTTAAAGTATCGTGGGAAAAAATATGGGGAATATACAATTGAAGAGATAGCTGGTGAAGGAAGATATGGCATGTGCTTTCATGCTAAAAATGACCTTCAAAAAAATGTTGTTCTCAAAAGATTCAAACCCAGCATCTTTGCACGTAATTCAACTAATAATGTACACGAAGCAGTGATTCTTTCAAAGCTCAGGGATTCTAGAATTCCTGAGCTTCTTGGGGTTATAAATGAGAAATCATTCTATGCGTTTGTATTAGAGTTGAAACCGGGGACGACATTGAAAGATATGATATTCATACATAATCATAAATTTTCAGATGAGGAAATATACGCTATTGGTATCAAATTGATTCAAATTATTATGTATTTGCATGAAAATGGTATTGTTCATAGGGATATACGGATTCCCAATGTCCTCATCGATCAAGAGGATGTATACCTCATTGATTTCGGTTTAGCTCGCTTTGAGGATGGCAACTCTTATAGGTATGATATGGATTACTCATATTTGGGAGACTTGCTTCTCTATCTGATTTATTCTTCTTTTCAAAAGAAAGATAAGAACAGACAACCGTGGCATGAGGAATTGTCACTAAAAAAGGATCAAAAGCAATTTTTAATGAGATTATTGGGCCTTGATGTTATATATACAAGCCTAACCGAAATTGAGGCGGATTTTATCAATGCTTTTGATATTACAAGGGGTTAGTATAGCCAGAAGCAAACTCAAGCTTGAATTAATGATAAAAGGATGGATAAGGTTGAAAATTTTAATTGTTGAAGATGAAATAAATATAGCGGAATTTATTAAACTGGAACTCGAACACGAAGGGTATGAAACAGACATTGCATATGATGGTAGAGAAGCATTGAATAAAGCAAAAAAAGATAAATTTGATGTTATTATACTTGATGTTATGATTCCATATATTAATGGAGTTGATATCTGCAAAAAAGTGAGAGAGTTTTCAAATATACCAATTATTATGCTTACTGCAAAGAGTGACCTTACAGATAAAGTCTTAGGATTAGACAGTGGTGCAAATGACTATATTACAAAACCGTTCCGAATTGAAGAACTTTTTGCTCGAATTCGTGTAGTGACAAGAAGTCAAAATCAAAACTTAAATAAATTATCCGTTGGAAAGATTACTATATGTACGGATAGTTATCAAGTATTTCTAGAGGAGAAAGAAATAAGCTTGACTAAAAAAGAGTATGATTTGCTATATCAGCTAGTTCTAAACAAAAACATCGTAATGAGTCGTGAAAAGCTTTTACAAAATGTATGGGATGAGAATTATTACGGTGATAGCAATGTTGTTGATGTCACAATTAAGCACTTAAGAACTAAAATTTTCGATGATAAGAGTACAATTATCAATACTATCCGTGGTATAGGCTATGTCATAAAGGATGTGAAAGATTGAATTTAGTGAAGAATTTCTCAATAACTAAACGTATGACATTTGTTTTTGCATTTATGTTCTCAATAACATTATTTTGTTTAAGTGCATGTGTTTTGTATAGCGTTGAGTTGTATCAATTCTTTTCTGCGCATAATGATATTGAAACTACAAAAAAATACATACTCACTGATAGTATTAAACTATCAGACTTAGAGAAGGGTGAAGCGCTTTATTCTAGAAAGGATATTTTAGTTGAAATTAGGAACAAAGATGGCATATTGTTTAAGACCACTGCATTCATTGACGGCATAGAACACTCATTGATTCCATATGATCGAATAATAGTAAAAGAACTTGATGATGAAGATTTTTTAATTGAAAAAACTAAATGTATCATTCAGGATATCACATATGACGCCATAATAATTAAAGATTTACATGATGAAAAAGTCTTTCTAAAAATTTTATTCAGTATTTTAGCTTTGGTAGATCTCATTGGCATAATGATTGCGTTGATATCAGGGTACATTTTTGCCAAGAAGGCTTTGAAACCTATTGATATTATTATAAAAACCTCAAAAAAGATTTCATCTAAAGGATTGTCAGAAAGGATACCTTTGCCAGAATGTCGAGATGAACTTTATGAACTTTCATTAGTTCTGAATAATATGGCAGATAAACTTGAATGCATATTTAATAAACAAGCTCAATTTGTATCAGATGCTTCTCATGAGTTAAAGACGCCATTGGCTGCAATTATAGGACATGCAAGTCTAATTTCAAGATGGGGAAAAGATGATCGAGAGGTATTAGAAAAGTCAATATTAGCTATTACAACAGAAGCTGAATATATGGAAAATTTAATTACAAAGCTTTTATATTTAGCAAAAATTGACAATGAAAAGGCAGTGAGGATTGAGCAGTTTAATTTGTCAGAATTAATAACTACAATTTACAATGATATTTCCGTATGTCATGAAAATTTCGAAATTACATGTGCATGTGAGCCTAATGTACAAATCAATACTGACAAGGCGATGACAAAGCAGCTGATTCTTATATTACTGGATAATGCATTGAAATTCACAGATTCAAATGGCACCATAGCGATTAACTGCATTAGTAACGATGATAAAGTTGTTTTAGAAATTATTGATTCAGGTTGTGGAATGAGTGAGAATGAGCTTGCATTAATATTTGATCGTTTTTACACAAATGACAAAGCAAGAAATAGGACTTCTAGTGGCAATGGTCTTGGATTATCAATTGCTAAAGAAATTTGTGAACTTCTAAGTTTAGAAATCAAAGTTTCCTCAATACTTAATGAAGGTAGTAAATTTCAATTGATTTTCCCCAAACTTTAATCTGTTTTTCATTTTTAAAAATTACAATTAGATCATTAAATTGATTGAGGGTGATTTTATGAAAACAGAATTTGATCAAAAGAGCATTGTTAAATTTATAGTTCTTGTATGTACGGGTGTACTATTAATGACAATTGCATGGAATTATGGACCTTGGATTATTGAGAATGCAAAGCAACCAGAAAAGATTAGAGAATATCTACTTTCTTTCGGAAATTTTGGTTTTCTAATCTATGTTTTGATCCAAGCAGTGCATGTACTTGTGGTAGTAATACCAGGGGATCTGTTTAATATTTGTGGAGGGTACATTTACGGAACACCAATTGGATTTGTTCTATCAATTGTAGGCATTATGTTAGGCTCAATAACAGCATTTTACTTATCAAGATTTTTGGGATACGATTTTATCGCAAAATTTGTAGAAAAGGATAAAATTGATAAAATTAGTAAAATGTTAAATTCGACACAGGGGATGATAGGAACCTTCATAATTTGCTTAGTTCCTTTTATTCCAAAAGATCTAATGATGTATATAGCTGGATTAACACCAATAAAACCATCTAGACTTTTTATTATTTATGGAATTTCCAGAATTCCAGGTACTATTATCTGGGTAAGCGTTGGTGCAAACATGTATTCAAAAGATATATTTGGAATTGCTATAACAATAATTGGGTTAATTGCTTTTGCGTCATTGACATATATCCTTCGGAAAATATATAAACGTAAAAGTGAAGAGTTTTTCTGGAGTATTATTTGATTGTGATGTACTTCATTACGGTTTGACTTTTAGTCATTAGATTACAGAATATAAATAAGAAAAAATGGAGATATGTGATGACAATTGAAATAATAAAAGCCATCCTATTAGGTATTGTTGAAGGAATAACGGAGTGGTTACCAATCAGTAGTACGGGTCACATGATATTGGTTGAAGAATTTATACAGTTAAATATGTCTGAGGCATTCAAAGAGATGTTTTTCGTTGTAATTCAACTGGGTGCTATATTGGCTGTTGCACTTCTCTATTTTAATAAACTAAATCCATTTAGTTCAACAAAAACTGAACAAGAGAAAATCAATACATTCAATATTTGGTTTAAAGTTTTGATTGGCGTTATCCCCGCAGGCGTTATAGGAGTTGTGTTTGGAGATTGGCTAAATGATAACTTATACAATTACCAAACGGTTGCTATTACATTAATTTTGTATGGTGTATTATTTATAATAATTGAAAATCGAAATAGGAGCAAGGTTAGCAAAATAGTAGATTTTGATACTTTAAGTTTTAAGACAGCATTCTTAATTGGGTGTTTTCAAGTCCTTTCTCTTGTCCCAGGAACTTCTAGGTCAGGAGCAACAATTCTTGGTGGAATCATTTTAGGTACGTCTAGAAGTATCGCCGCAGAATTTTCATTTTTTCTATCAATTCCAGTTATGTTTGGTGCAAGTTTATTGAAGATTGTTAAGTTTGGTTTTAACTTTACAAACACAGAGTTCATAGTCTTAGTGACGGGTATGCTAACAGCATTTTTAGTGTCTATTATTGCAATTCAATTCTTACTAAAATATATAAAAAATCATGATTTTAAGGTCTTTGGATGGTATAGAATTGTGTTAGGAGCAATCGTGTCTATTATATTTTGGTTTCAAGTAAATTGATGTTGTGGTTGAAGGGAAGTGTGAGCATGTACTGGTATCGAGATAAAATATTTCCAATGATGATGAAGAAAAATATTGGGAAAAAATCGATTTTAGAACTTCGGAAAAAGATATTATCTGATGCTAAAGGAGAGATATTGGAAATTGGTATTGGTGAGGGAACAAATCTTACATTATATCCCGAGCATGTAGATCAGATTACTGCAGTAGATAACTACATTAGAAAACTTGACAGCTCTAATATCAATGTGAATTTAGTATTTGCAAGTGCAGATTTTCTACCATTTAATGATAATTCATTTGATACTGTTGTATCAACGTTTGTACTTTGCAGTGTAGAAAATTTGAACAAGGTTCTTGCTGAGATTTACCGTGTATTGAAACCGGGTGGGCAATTTATTTTTTTAGAACATGGAAAAGCTAAAGGTAAATTGACGAGTATGATTCAAAATATGTTCAACCCGTTCTACAACATATTTGCTTATGGCTGTAATATTAATAGACAGTATAAATATGAGATAGTACAGTGTGGTTTTAAACTATTAAAATTTGAATGCGAGAAGGCTGATATATATCCACGAGTGTTGACTGGTTATGTATATACAGGTAATGTGAATAAACCGGAGAAAATGGAGAAATTTGATGGATAGATTTATACTTTCAATATCTATGCATAAAAGCAAAAAATATTTTTGTGAGAAATATGGTCACGATTGGTTTAATAATTTTAGAAAATTATCCTTCAGGTATTTTGATGATATTGTTCCAAATATCCCGAGTATAGGGAAAAGTGTTTTCTCAATGAATTATAAGTTTGCACCTGGTCCTATGTCAAGATTTAGTACAAATTAAAATGAGAAATTTAATACTGACATTTTAACCTGCTATTCGTAAATTTTCGTTTTGCATTTTAACAAAAAGTTTTTCAAAATTATCCGGCGACATATAATCGCAATGACTATGGATGCGCATTGTATTATAAAATGTTTCCAGATATTCAAAGATCAGCCGGTAAGCATGGTTATAATCAAGGATTTTAAAACGATTGAGCCATTCGCGTTTAATGATGGCATGAAAGGATTCAAGGCAGGCATTATCCCAGGGATAGGCCTTTTTCGAGTAACTTCGCTGCATTTTTACCGTTGCTTTCTGGTATTCTTTTGAAACATATTGACTGCCCCGATCACTGTGAATGATCAAGGGATGTTGATTGTCAAGTAAAATTGACCCACTTTTTCGTTTAAATTTGACCCACCTTAGTATTGATGGTTAATGGCTCAGTTTACCATGTGAATTCTGATTTTTACACTGTAAATTGACCCACCTGCTAGTGAGTAACAACCCGATAGCCGGCACTTTTTAATGAAGTCTGGTCGATGATCATCGTTTTTGATAATGAGTCAAGTGAGATGTATCTGCTTAACTCCAGCAAACGATCACCCAGCAGTTCCTGAATCAGTTTTTCCATATCGGCTGGCCGACTATCGATCAGCTGTTTTTCTGCTGTTTGAACGCGCTGAGGAACCACGGGCGAACAGAGCTCTTCGATACTCATAAAAAGATGATCAGCCTCGGTTAGCGCGTTGATCAGATAACAATCCCGCTCGGGATCGTATTGAAATCGCGGATCTTTATCGATTCTTTTTCTTGTAAAATAGGGGTTTTTCACACCATACTGATTGCGCAGAAGATCATATGCAGCCGTACGGCCTTCATCATTGTATACCTGAACAACGTCGATTAATGCTTCATTACTTACCTTTGACATGTTTACACTCCTGTCTATATGAAATACCAACCATCGGTTTATCCGATGCCAAGGCTTCTGTTAACACTGTTTTTTGACCCTTTGACACGATAGCTGTCACCTGTTATACTAAGCACATGACAGTGGTGGAGCACTCGGTCAAGAATCGCCGTTGCAGCCAGCTGTCCAGTAAACAGTTCGTCCCACTTGCCCATTGGCAGGTTGGTCGTAATAATGAGGGAGCTTTTTTCGTATCGTTGGCGGATGATCTGGAAAAATAGGCTCTCTCTTTCTTTGTCCATTTTTATGTAGGATAATTCATCAATAATCAATAGTTCAATCCGATTCAGTTTTTCAAGTGTTTCGGACAGTTTTCCACTTAACATTTCAGCATGAAGCGTATCGACGAGTTCCTTTGCATTGACAAACAGAACGCTTCGACCCGCATGACAGGCATTGACACCGATTCCGGTTGCAATCATGCTTTTTCCGACCCCAGGCGGTCCAATGACAATGATGTTTTCATGATTATCTAAAAAATGTAATCCTCCCAATGCTTCAATCTTTTCTTTGTCTAGCGTATCATTAAAATCATAATCAATCTCACCAAGCGTTGCCGATAATTCAAAGCGGGCATTGCCTAAAAGCTTTCCCGTACGACGGGCATTTTTTCCTTCTTCCTCAACAGAAAGCAGCCGTATCAGAAAATCCCGATACCCCATGGAACTCATTTCCGCTTCGGCAATAAGATCCGGATACTGCTCGCGCATATCAACAAGTTTGAACTGTTTCATTTTAGCCTCGATATAAGTCTCCGATTCGGTTACTGCCTGTTGCACGATCGTACCTCCATTACATTGATTTCATAATAACTGCAGTCTCTTATCAGCAGAGCATCCTCATCCTGACAAACGGCTTCCTCATTGGGAACCGGCGTCTCCATTCCCATCAAACGCTGTCCGCTATTGTAATCCCGCAAGAGCGCGCGGAATGACTTGATATCCATCTTATCTTCCACAACGGCAATTCCGATAAAATGGTTTAAGACATGGTCGTCATAAAGTTCCTGCAGTTCCATGATCTTTCTGGCATAATGCGTCGGCTGATCAAACTTTCTTCCGGCGGCTTCCAGATAGTGATACCCGTTGCTGAATCTTTCCGTAAAATCTCTGCGAATCTGGGGGATGGAGGTGCTGACTTTTTTGGCGATCGCTTCATAATGATCCAGATTGGTCACAACGTCATGTTTCTTATCCGAGACTTCAAAACGCAGGATCAGGTTTTCTTTTTGATCATAGAGTTCGGCTCTGAATCCGTAAACGATTCGAAACCATACCGTTTTTCCCACATATTTCACCGGGACGCTGTATTTATTGCCATTAATGCTGATGTAACTGTCCGGACTGACAATGCGCTTTTGTAGCGTCTTTGTAGAATAATGGGATTTTGGCAGCGGTTGTAATAATTGTTTTTCTTCCAACAGATAGTGCTGGTTTGGAATCCGTTGTGTTGTCGTGTGTTTTTCATCGCACCACTCATCGATAAATTTTTTCCCGCGGTCGTTAAGTTCATCCATGGTTGCAAAAGTATTACCTTTAATAAACTGCTCTTCAATATAATTGAACGGTCGCTCGATTTTGCCTTTTTTACGGGGCCAATAACAGGGACATGCATTCAGCTCAGTTCCCAGATGTTTGGCCATCATCAGAGCCTGGGGATTGTACCGGACTTCCTCCTCGGATTTTGGATCATTTGTGATCACCAGTGCTTTGGGATTGTCAATCAGCAGCTCAAGGGTGACGCCGCCAAGATCATCATACAATTCCTGAATGGCTTCATAGATTGCCGGGCCATCCACTTTCATTGAAAAGCAGACTGCTTTTTTTCTTGATGCTGCCAGAATCATTGCAAAACAATAGATCTTGCGATATCGGCCGCCAATAACGACTTCGTATTCTGTCCAATCGAACTGCGCCTGATCACCTG